>DATIPJ010000489.1:0-8603 GCA_035472155.1 Kofleriaceae bacterium | reverse complement strand
CGAGTAGGTCGCAATCGGTAGTGGCGTGGCGTTTTGCGGTGTCCCTGCCTGTCCCACGACGCGTACGGAGCGTAGACGTGGCTGCTGGGTGTCGGCGTCTGCCTGATACTGCAGCTGATAGCCACGCAGGACCACCTCGCTGTCTGCGCAGGTCGCTCTGCTGGTCACGTCGATGCCATCGAGCTTGTGCATCCGCAACATCAGACGATCGCCGAGCACCGACACCGACCACGGCGTCGTCGCCGGCGCGTCGTAACGGAGCACGACGGTGTTCTTGTAACAGTTCGCCGTCGAAGGGCTCGGGTTGTAGCTCACGCGCGTCAGGTCGATCGCGATGCCGGCGACCGTTCCGACCATGGGCGAGTTGATGCTGTAGTCCAGCTGCACCCGGCTGCCACCTGTGCCAGTGATGGACTTGAGCAGCCACAGGTTCGCGCCGGTGAGCGTAGGATCGGCGACGGTGAACAGGTAGGTCCGGCTCTGGCCGTCGTATGCGACCCAGGTGCCATCACCCTGCTCGCGAACAACGAGGTCTGGCGCATCGCGGCGCGCCACCCATCCCGTACCGGACTGGACCAGCTCGATGGCGCGACCCCCGAGCATCATCGATACCCGCTCGCGAGCCTGCGGGCTACCATCGGCGGCCGCCTTCGGTCGCCGGTGCGCGATGGTGGTATCGCGTCGTATGTACGACAGAGGCACATCCCAGCCGACGCCGGCAGTGCCGAAACCTTGTCCGTTGTAGACGACCTGGACCGGAACCGACAGGCCATGTTGCGCGCCCGGCAGGTCCAGCGGGATCGAGGCGCCGTAACCGCCCGACGAGTTGGGTCCGCCGCCGCCGTCGGTCGCCTGTGCGGCATAGTGTCCGCCGGTGGGTGCCAGCTGTGCGGCGGCAGGCCGGGGAGCCAGCGAGGCAGCGAACAAACAGACTGCAAAAGATAGCCAAGGCCTCCACGTCATGTCGTGATCTCCTGTTCGATGAGCTAGAGAAAATCGGCGCGATCGTCCAACGACGCCGCGATGGGACTTCGCTCGCGGGCCGCATCCCCGTCGGGGAATTCACTCGATGCTGTCTCACCGGCTGCCGCGAGCATGAATACGCGCAAGCAGTCCGATGCTGTCTACAACCAATTTTGTCTAGCTACGTCTCATTCTCGATTCAGCGTTATTCGATCACGGACCACGTTGCACGGCACTTCGCATATCGAATGTCGAATTGACGGGTGTTGTCGATTTTCGATCAGACCCGTCATCGAAAGTGCGTAACGCCTGTAAGCGAGCTTGCTGCGAGGGAGAACCGTTGCCCGTTCTTGCCGGAGCCATCGCAGCCGTTGCCAGTTGTAGCGAGGCATCGGGACTCGCGAAGACGCGTCCGCCTCCACCCGCCGCACGCGCGCAGTTGGGCGCAGGACGTTGGGAACGACGATGGCTAGAGCACGTCTCTTAACCCGACGATCCAAGTCCGCGATCCGAATCGGGTCTCCGAAGAGGGGATCGATATGGGGTCTCGTTTCTGATCTAAGGCTGAGGGCGGACCTCACCGATGTGCGGTGGGATGCGATCCGCAGCTATTTCCCAAGCAGGGAACGGAAGCGCACGACGAAGAAGGGCGGCCGGCCGTGGCGCGATCCCCGAGATGTCGTCAACGGGGTGATTTGAATCCTTCGGAGCGGCGCGCCACCTACCAGGGCGATACCCGCCGTATCAAACGTGCCATCGACGATTTCAGACTTGGCGCGAAGATGGTGCGCTCGAGTGCGTGCTCCGTCGATTTGCCGAAGACCTCCGAGCTCGAGGAAAGCTCGACCTAAGAGAGGCATTCATCGACATGGTCTCGCCTCACCATCCTCGGCGTCGTCGCAAAACCCAGGACGGTCCAAGCTGCGCCGCTACAAGCGCCGCTGGAAGGTCGAGCGCTTGTTCGCATGGATCTTCCGCTTCCGACCCCTCGTCACCCGCTACGAGCAAAGGCCGAGAACTTCCTCGGGCTTCTCCAGCTGGCATGCGCCCAGATCCTCTGGAGGCAGTTATGAGACGTGCACTAGCGAGCGGCCATCTCGGCGAGGACATCACCGCGCGTGCGCGGCGGCGGTAGGCTCTGCGCCGTGCGCTGGTAGCGGGTCGCCATCGCGACCAGCTCGGCGCCGCTGATCGTCCGATCCCAGATCGCGATGTCGTCGTAGACCACGACGTCGCCGACTGCTGGGACGGCGCAGCCCAGGTGAACTGTCCCCGGCGGGCCCCAGCTCGGCGGCTCGTCGCTCATCCGGCTCGCCCAGTTGACCGTCGCCGCACCCGCGGAGGGCGAGTAGCGCAGGATGTACGGCTCGTCGACGTCGACCACGAATGCCCAGAACGCCATCGGGCCGTCGTCGTCGACGTCGAACCGGGCGAACCGGCCGTCGGAGCTCTTGAGCTCGATGTGGAGGTCGCCGTCGTCGGGTGTGACCTCGATCGCGAAGCCTGGCCCGCCCGGGCTGCGCTTCTCGAACAGCGTGAACGGGCCGGTGCCCAGGCTCAGCGAGACCGAGCCGGTGATCGCGAACCGGTGCGGCGGAACCGCGATCGCCGACGACGTCTCGCACGCGCCCTGCGAGCGCGTCGCCGCATCGGGCACGCGCAGCTTGGCGCTCGAGTGCGGGATCGTCGCCATGTCGTGGTCGCCCTCGACGTCGGGCGTCTGCGCCAGGTCGTCGAACGTCCAGCGCGCGACGGGGCGGCGGCGGGCGCGCTCGAGGCCGGGCTCGAACGAGCCGTGCTTGCCGCGCAGGAGCTGGGCGTCGAGATCGCGCGCGGCCGGGCTCGTCCCCGGAACCGGCGCGGCCGCGAACGCATCGCCTCCGCCGCGGCAGCCGGCCATCCCTCCGACCGCCGCGATCGCTGCGATCGCAAGCACGCACCACGCCCACCGGAGTTCTGGCGGCGCGCCTCGCACATGCATGGGCATGGCGGCATGCAGCCGAGGCGCCAATGAACGACACCATGGAATCGCGGGCTTGCTGGTGTCCCAAGGCGTAGGTCCGGTCCACCTGGACCAGCCCGGTGCACCGCAGTCGATCGCTGGGCGGGTCGCACTCGCAGGCCACCTGGGGCAAGCTCGTTCGGTGGACGATACGGCCTCGCTGCAGACCGGGCACGGGGCATCCAGGGCTGGCGAGCCCTCGTGGTACCTCGTGCTCGCGCTCGAGGCGTCCCGCCCATTCGCCGGTGCGCAGCGGCTCTCGCTCGACGGCGTCGACCAGGTCGCGGTCGGCCGCGGGGAGCGCCGGTCGGTCTCGCGCGACGTGGCGCGCCTCCGGGTCGAGCTCGACGACCGATTCCAGTCCAAGGAGCACTTCCGGCTGACGCGCAGCGGCGCGGGCTGGGAGCTCGAGGACCTCGAGTCCAAGAACGGCACGCGGCGGCGCGGCCGGCGCACCCAGCGCGACGCGCTCGACGACGGCGACGTGATCGAGGCCGGCGCGTCGTTCTTCGTGCTCCGCGAGGCCACCGTGGCGGCGCCCAATCTCGCCCTGGTCCCCGAACCGCACGACACGCTGCGCACGCTGCACGCCGGGCTCGGGGACGATCTCGCGCTGCTGTCGCGCCTCGCTCCGTCGCGCCTGCCGATCCTGGTGCGCGGCGAGTCGGGCAGCGGCAAGGAGCTCGCGGCGCGGACGATCCACGCGCTGTCCAAGCGCCGCGGCCCGCTGGTCGCGGTCAACTGTGGCGCGCTGCCCGCGGCCCTCGCCGAGGCCGAGCTGTTCGGCGCGCGGCGCGGCGCGTTCTCGGGCGCCGTCGAGGACCGCCCCGGCCTCGTCCGGACGGCGGACGGCGGCACCCTGTTCCTCGACGAGGTCGCCGACCTGCCGCTGCCGGCGCAGGCCGCCCTGCTCCGCTTCGTCCAGGAGGGCGAGGTGCGCTCGCTCGGCGCGCACCACACCGCCAAGGTCGATGTCCGCCTGATCGCCGCGACCCACCGCGACCTCGACGCGATGATCACCAAGGAGACGTTCCGCTCCGATCTCGCCGCGCGGCTGCGCGGCCACGCGCTCGGAATGCCCGCGCTGCGCGATCGCCGCGAGGACCTCGGCGTGATCTGCGCCGAGCTGCTGCAGCGCATGACGGACAGCACCGGCAGCGCGCGCACGCTCGAGCCCGCCGCGGTGCGCGCGCTGTTCGCCCATCCCTGGCCCGGCAACGTGCGCGAGCTCGACCACGCGCTGCGGTTTGCCGTCGCCCGCGCCGGCTCCGAGATCACGCTCGCCGACCTGCCCGAGAGCGTGCGTACCCCGGCCGATCCGCCGACCGACGCGACCCCGGCACCGATCGACCAGCGCGCGCGCCTCGTCGCGCTGGTCGCCGAGCACAGCGGCAACCTCAGCGCCGTGGCCCGCGCGCTCCAGACCTCGCGCTCGCAGGTTCGCCGCCTCCTCGAGCGCTACGGCATCGAGCTCAAGCCGTCCTGACTGCGCGCTGCGATAGGCGAGCCTCATTGCCCGCCCGCGCGCGCCAAAGGTGAGCCCGCGTACGGCCGTTCGCCTCGCTGTCCTCTGTAGCCCCCTGGGTCCGTGCGTGGGGCACGTTCAACGGTGCCGGCATTTGCGCAGGCCGGTTGCAAAACAAGGCCGCTCGCGTTTGTAGTCAAGATGACTCCGCGAGCATCCGCGGCCGACCCCGGCTGCGCCAACAGGAAGGTCCTCGTCGATGAAGAGCTGCACCGTATTGCTAACCCTGTCGCTGTGCCTGGTGGGTGGTTGCAAGAAGCAGTCGCAGGAGGCGCCCAAGCCCGCCGACAAACCGGCGGATACCGGCAAGCCCGCGGCCACCCCCGCAGCGCCGGCCGGCGGCAACGAGATCACGCTGTCGTGCGGCTCGGTCGGTAAGGACTTCGATACGTGCAAGTCAGGCGCGGAGGCGTGGGCCAAGAAGACCAGCAACACGGTCAAGGTCGTCACCAGCCCGACGTCGTCGACCGAGAAGCTCGCGCTCGCGCAGCAGCTGCTCGCCGCCGGCGCGACCGACGTCGACATCTTCAGCGTCGACGTGGTGTGGCCCGGCATCCTGGGCACGTTCTTCCTCGACCTCAAGCAGTACTCGGGCGGCGCCGAGAGCCAGCACTTCGAGCCGATCATCGCCAACAACACCGTCGACGGAAAGCTCGTCGCGATGCCGTGGTACACGGACGCCGGCCTGCTCTATTACCGCAAGGACCTCCTCGAGAAATACAAGAAGGAGGTCCCCACGACCTGGGAGCAGATGACCGCCACCGCCAAGGAGATCCAGGAGGCGGAGCACAAGGCCGGCAAGAAGGAGCTCTGGGGCTTCGTGTTCCAGGGCAAGGCGTACGAGGGCCTGACCTGTAACGCCCTCGAGTGGGTGGCCAGCTTCGGCGGCGGGACGATCGTCGGCAACGACGGCAAGGTCACGATCGACAACCCCAAGGCCGCCGCGGCGCTCGACCTGGCCGCGACCTGGATCGGATCGATCACGCCGCCGGGCGTCCTCAACTACGAGGAGGAGGAGTCGCGCGGCGTGTTCCAGTCGGGCAACGCCGTGTTCATGCGCAACTGGCCGTACGCCTACCAGCTCTCGCAGGCGGCCGACAGCCCGATCAAGGACAAGGTCGGCATGACCACGCTGCCCAAGGGCTCCGGCGAGGGCGCGCGCGGCGCCGCGACGATGGGCGGCTGGAACCTCTCGGTCTCGAAGTTCACCAAGCACCCCAAGGAGGCGGCGGACCTCGTGATGTACCTGACCGGCCCCGAGGAGCAGAAGCGGCGCGCGGTGTCGGGCGGCTACCAGCCGACGATCAAGAGCCTGTATGACGACAAGGAGGTCCTCGCGGCCAACCCGTCGTTCAGCATGCTGCTCGGTACGTTCTCCAACGCCGTGCCGCGCCCGTCGACGGCCACCAAGGGCCAGTACAACCAGGCCAGCTCCGCGTTCTGGACCGCCGCGCAGGCCGTGCTCAACAAGCAGAAGAACGGCAAGGCGGCCGTGCATGAGCTCGCCGAGAAGCTCGACCAGCTGAGCCGCGGCGGCAACTGGTGAGCGTACCGAGCGCAGCCCGGGGCGACCCGCCGGAGGCGCGGTCGGCCCGCAACGGCGGAGCGAGGGACGCTCGGAAGAGAACGAGCGATCAGCTCGAGCGCAGCCGTACGCGCACCGCGTGGCTATTCCTCGCGCCGATGCTGATCGTGCTCGCGCTGGTGGCCGCGTGGCCGCTGCTGCGCACGATCTGGCTCGGGTTCACGGACGCGAACCTGCTGCGCCTCGAGCAGTCCAAGTGGACCGGCCTGGAAAACTTCACCGGCAAGTACGGCCTGCTTCACGACAAGGTCTGGTGGCACGCGGTCAAGAACACGCTGTGGTTCACCTTCCTCACCGTCTCGATCGAGACCGTGCTCGGCATGGTGATCGCGCTCGTGCTCACCCGGACGTTCCCCGGCCGCGGGCTGGTGCGCGCGGCGGTGCTCATCCCGTGGGCGATCCCGACGGTGGTGTCGGCCAAGATGTGGAGCTGGATGCTCAATGACCAGTTCGGCATCATCAATCACCTGCTGATGAGCCTGGGGATCATCGACGCGCCCCGCGCGTGGACGGCCGACCCCGACCTCCTGATGCGCAGCGTGGTGCTGGTCGATGTCTGGAAGACCACGCCGTTCATGGCGCTGCTCCTGCTGGCAGCTCTACAGATGCTGCCCAAGGAGTGCTACGAGGCGGCGCAGCTCGACGGCGTGCACCCGATCAAGATCTTCTTCCGCGTGACCCTGCCGCTGATCCGGCCGGCGCTCATGGTCGCGATCATCTTCCGCGCGCTCGACGCGATCCGCATCTTCGACCTGGTCTACGTGCTGACCGGCGTCAACGAATCGACGATGACGATGTCGGTCTATGCGCGCCAGCAGCTGATCGAGTTCCAGCGCGTCGGCTACGGCTCGGCGGCGTCGACGCTGTTGTTCTTCATCGTCGCTGCGCTCACGGTGGTCTACGTGGTCGCAGGCCGCGTGAAGCTGGGGGATGCATGACCGACCTCGGACGCCCCACCCTTTCGCGCAAGCTGACGCCGGGCGCGATCGCGCGCAAGGTGCTGTTCTACCTCCTGGTCGCGGCGATCGTGCTGTTCGCGGTCTTCCCGTTCTACTACGCGATCCTGTCGTCGCTGAAATCGGGCTCCGAGCTGTTCAGCGTCGACTACTTCCCGCTCAAGTGGAACTTCGACAACTACGTCGGCGTGTTCCGCGATAACCCGTTCGCGACCAACCTGTGGAACTCGATCGTCGTGGCGGTGCTCACCGTCGCGGCCTCGCTGTTCCTCGGCGTCACCGCCGCGTTCGCGCTCGCGCGCATCCGGTTCCGCGGCCGCGCCGTGCTGCTGCTGACGATCCTCGGGGTCTCGATGTTCCCGCAGGTCGCCGTGCTGTCGGGCATGTACCAGCTGATCCGCGCGCTGGGGCTCTACAACCACCTCGGCGCGCTCGTGCTCTCGTACATGATCTTCACCCTGCCGTTCACGGTCTGGGTGCTGACCACGTTCATGCGCGAGCTGCCCAAGGAGCTCGAGGAGGCCGCGATCCTCGACGGCGCGTCGCCGTGGGTCATCATCACGCGCGTATTCATGCCGCTCATGTGGCCAGCCCTGGTCACCACGGGCCTGCTCGCCTTCATCGCGGCATGGAACGAGTTCCTGTTCGCGCTGACCTTCACGCTCACCAATGACGAGCGCACCGTGCCCGTCGGAATCGCCGTGATGAGCGGCGCCAGCGCCCACGAGCTGCCGTGGGGCAACATCATGGCCGCGTCGGTGATCGTGACCTTGCCGCTCGTCATCCTGGTGCTGGCGTTCCAGCGCCGCATCGTCTCGGGCCTGACCGCTGGCGCGGTCAAGGGGTAACCATGGCCGCACCAAAACCATCGACCACCGCGTCTCCGATCTGCATCTCGCTGACCAAGATCGGAAAGCGCTTCGGCAAGGTCACCGTCCTCGAGGGCGTCGACCTCGAGATCAAGACCGGCGAGTTCTGCGTGTTCGTCGGCCCGTCGGGCTGCGGCAAGTCGACCCTGCTGCGGATGATCGCCGGCCTCGAGAGCATCACCGAGGGCGAGCTCTACATCGACGGCGCGCGCATGACCGAGGTCGAGCCCTCGAAGCGCGGCGTCGCCATGGTCTTCCAGTCCTACGCCCTGTACCCGCACATGAACGTGCACGACAACATGGCGTTCGGCCTCAAGCTCGCCAAGACCGAGAAGGCCGAGGCCGAGCGCCGCATCCAGGACGCCGCGCGCATGCTCAAGGTCGACCACCTGCTCGAGCGCCTGCCCAAGGAGCTCTCGGGCGGTCAGCGCCAGCGCGTCGCGATCGGCCGCGCGATCACCCGCCGACCCAGGATCTTCCTGTTCGACGAGCCGCTGTCCAACCTCGACGCCGCGCTGCGCGTCTCGATGCGCGCGGAGCTCCTGCGCCTGCACCAGCAGCTCAAGACCACCATGATCTATGTCACCCACGATCAGGTCGAGGCCATGACCATGGCCGATCGCCTGGTCATCCTCGACGCCGGTCACGTCGAGCAGGTCGGCCCGCCGCTCGAGGTCTACCACCGCCCGCGCACCGTCTTCGC
>DATIPJ010000488.1:0-8666 GCA_035472155.1 Kofleriaceae bacterium | reverse complement strand
ATCCTCGATCGCGAGAGGCGGCCCGAGATGGAGCACGGCATGTCGGCGCGAGACCGAAGGGTGATCGATGAACACCTCGCAGCTCGGCGAGCGGCCGATCGCGATCGCGCCGGCATCGGGCAACGGATGCGTGGCGTACAGGTCGTCGCCGATGACCAGGAGATGGAACCGTCCGCCCGGCGTCGCGGTCGGCGCAGGCAGGTGGCGCGCCGTCGTTCGATGCGCGCCCGCGCGCGGATCGGATCGGCGTCGAGCTTCCATCGTTTCCCATCCTAGCGGAAGCGAGGCCTGGGCATGTCGCGCATTCACGCGCACACCAGCCGATAGCCGTGGGGGCCCTGCTCGAGGTCGAAGCCGGCGGCGATCAGCGCGCGAGCGGTCGCGCGATCGACGAGCACAAAGCCCGACGCGCCGCCGCCGGGATCGAACAGCTGGGCACGCGTGGCGTGCTCGAGGACCAGCGCGGCCGCATCGATCAGCTCGTCGACCGCGCCGCGCCCGGAGCCGACGACGATCCGCGCGCCGGGGACGCACGCGCGCATCCCGCATGCGGTGTCAGCGAGGCGAGGTGCGAGCTCCGCCAGCGAGGCCGCACCGGGCACGTGCACGACGAGGATGTCATCGTCGACTGCTTCGAGCTGGGCGCCGTCGGAGCGCACCCGAGCGCGCAGCTCGTTGCCGACGGCGGCAAGCGGCTCGGTCGTCGCGTCGTGAGCACCCGTCGCGTCCGCCGGCTGCGCCAGCTTGACGAGCACGATGCCGGTCCACGTCGCGGTGATGGTCGCGGTCGCCGTGGCGGAGAGCGTGCGCGGGCCGGCGAGGTGCGATGCGCTGGTGGGCCGCTCGGTCGATGGCCGCGCCGGGTTCCAGGTCCGCCGCGGGCCCGGCGGGAGATCGCCCACCGCAGCGAGCAAGTCCGCGACCTCGGCGGCGCTCGCCGGCCGCAGCGCGCGATCCTTGGCGATCATCGCCGACACCACGCGCTCGAGGGCGACTGGCGCCTCGGGGCACAGCGCCGTCAGCCGCGGAGGCGAGGTCATGAGGATCTTGGTGCGCACCGCGAGGGCGTTCTCGCCGGCGAACGCCGGGAACCCGGTGGCCAGCTCGTAGAGCACGCAGCCCAGCGCGAAGACGTCGACCCGCGCGTCGAGCCCGGGCTCTCCGCGGATCTGCTCGGGCGCCATGTAGCCGGGCGTGCCCATCGCCATGCCGGTCGCGGTCACGCGCGGCTCGGGCCGCATCGTGGTCTTGGCGAGCCCGAGGTCGATCACGACGACGCTCGTCGCCGCGGCGCCGGTCAGCACGAGATTGTCGGGCTTGAGGTCACGGTGGATGAGTCCGCGCGCGTGCAGCGCGGCCAGCGGCGCGCAGGCGGCGCGCACCAGCGCCACCGCGTCGGCGATGTCGAATCCGGTGTGCTCCATTCGCGCGGCGACGGTGTGGCCGGCGAGCCACTCCATCGCCAGGTACGGCGCGCCCGACGGCGTCTCGCCATGCGCGATGTAGCGGACCACGCCGGGCAGCCGCAGCGTCGCGAGCACCGCGGCCTCACGGCGAAACCGCAGCACGTCGGTCGCGGTCAGCTCGGTGAGGATCTTGATCGCGACCGGCGCCTCGTGCTCGAGGTCCCAACCGCGGAACACCACCCCGAGGCCGCCCTCGCCGGCCGGCGCCTCGATGACGAACCGGTCGGCCAGGACGTCCCCCGGGACCAGGGAGGGTGTCGTGCCAGGCATCTCGCGAGCCAGCCATTCTATGATCGGTGCGCGTAGGGTCGCGGCGGCTATCATGGCAAGGAGCGGCTGCAACGCGCTTGCCGTTTGCGTGTCGCACCGGCTCACGCGACACCGGTTCGAGTGGACCGCCGGGCTGGCCCATCCGGTGCACCGTGGTTCACACCGGGCCACCACGCAGCACGTCGGTCCGAAGCTGCGTCAGCGCGGCAGCGCGAGCAGCACCGCCTTGCCGTCGAAGCCGGCCGTCGCCATCAGGCGCTCGTTGGAGCTCAACGTCGCGCGCCAGACCATCGCCGTGTGCGCGTCGAGCCGGAGCAACTCCTTTCCCGTCCTCGATTCCCACACGCGGACCCGTGGATCCTCGCCCGTGGTCACGAGCAGCTCACCGTGGGCGACGAACGTCGCGCTCAAGACGATCGAGGGATGCTGCAACCTCGCCAGCTCGATTCCTCGCTCGGCATCCCAGATCCGGGCGGTGTTGTCGTTGCTGGTGGTCACGATGCGCGTGTCGTCGGGAGAGAGCGCGAGGCCGTTGATCATGGCGCTGTGCCCGCGCAGGACGTGGAGCGGCGCGCCGGTCTTGGACCACACGCGCGCCGTGGCATCGCGACTGACCGCGACGAGCCTGCCGTCCCGCATGAACCGCACGGCGGTGACCCAGTCGGTGTGACCGTCGAGGGACAGAAGCCTGGTGCCGTCGAGACTCCAGATCCAGACATGACCAGTGCGGTCGCCGGTCGCGATGCGCTTGCCGTCCGCCGAGAACGCGACCGCGAAGATGTTCCCGCTGTGCCCTGGGAGGCGCGCGACCTCGCGGCCGGTCGCGATCTCGGTGACCAGGACCTCGTCGTCGTCGCTGCCCGACGCGACGAGCGTGCCGTCGGGGCTGACCACCACCGTGCTCAGGTTCGCGCCATCGCCCGACGCGAGGACATGGCGCGCGAGGACCCGGATCGGCCCGTCGCCGGTCCACGTCCCGACGTTACCGGCGAGGTCGCCGAACACGATCCCGGATCGGTCGCTCAGGATCTCGGCGGTCTCGATGCCGCTCGCTGTGGTGACCTCGCGCACGAGCGCCCCGGTCGCGACGTCCCAGCGCTTGATCTGGCGGTTCCCTCCGACCGTGTAGACGGTCCGATCGCCGTCGCCGAACAGCGCGGCGAACACCTGTCCTGTGTGGGGAAGCACCGATTCGACGCCGCTGCCGGTCGCCGACCACAGCGTCGCGTTGCCGTCGTCGCCGCCGGTGACGAAGCGTGTGCCATCGTGCGCAAAGGCAACCGCGTTGATCTTGAGGCTGCGGTGGACCTCGAGTGTCGCGAGCCGCGTGTCGGTCGCGGTCTCCCACAGCAGCGCGAGCCCATCGGTCGTGCCGGCCAGCAGTCGTCCGCGGGCGTCGAACGCGAGGTCCGTGACCCGGCCACCGCCGACGGTGTGGCTGGTCACGAGCGCGCCGGTCGCGGCGTTCCACAGCCGGACCGTGTGGTCCCGCGCGGCGGTCGCGATCAACGCATCGTCGGGGCTGAACTGCGCCCTGTCGAGCCAGTCGCTGTGCCCGATCAGCGTCTGCAGGGGGCGGCCGTCTCGGACATTCCACACGCGGGCGAGCTTGGTGGTACTGGCGGTGAGCACGCGAGCGCCGGTCGAGTCGAAGGCGATCCATCGCGCGTATCCGGTCGGCAGCTGATGGAGGAGCTTTCCGGTCGCGGCAGACCACAGCTGGACGCGGCCACTCTCGAGCTCGGTATCCCCGGTCGCGATGACCGCAGCATCGGGCGAGTACGCCACCATCTCCTGTTTGGTCTCTGCCTCGGCGGTCCACACCTGCGCGCCGGTCGCGACATCCCACAGCGTCACCGACTTGTTGCCGACGGTGACGATGCGCTTGCCGTCCGGGGCGAACCGCGAGCTCACCCAATCCCCACCTCCGGCTGCGGGTCGGCCGGCCAGCTCGCGCTCCGGTGCACCGGACGCGGCCTCGGAGGCCGACCCGGAGACTGCATAGATCCGCACCATGCCGTCGGCGCACTCCGCAGCGAACCGGCGCCCGTCGGGACTGAACCTCGCACCCCAGAGCTTGAGCCGGCACTCGGTGCGCGTCGCGATCGATGCGCCGGTCCGGAGATCCCACAGCTTCGCGGTGCCGTCCTCGCTCGCGGTGAGCAGGCGGTCGCCGTCGCGATGGATCTCGACGCTGACGATCGCCTTGTCATGCGCGCGCAGCCGCGCGATCAGGGCGCGCCCTGGCTGCGCGGCGGCGGCGTCGAGCAGGTCGAGCGCGACCGTCGGAGCCGCCCCGAGCCGCCGGGCCTCGGCGATCGCGCTGCGCGCATCCCCCGACTGCCCGTCGAGGACTGCCTGGCGCGCGCGCTCGACGACCTCGGCGAGGTAGCGGTCGCGATCGCGGGCGGCGGCGGCGCGCGCGGCCTCGCGCTGCTGCGCGGCCTGATCGCGGGCCCAGATCAGGATCGCCATCGCGAGCGCCATCGCCGCGAGCACGGTCGCGAGGGCGGCGGTGCGCCACCGGCGGCCGCGGGTCGCGTCGGCGATGCTGTCGGCGCCGAACGCGTCCTCGACGGCGGTCAGTGCGCCGGGGTAGCGGGCGCGCCAGCGCCGGTACTCGGCGAGCGCGTCGCCGCGCCAGAGCAGGCCCTTGGGCCGGCCGCGCGCGTCCCACTGGCGCGCCGCGCTGCGCAGCTGATCGCGCAGGCGAGCACCCTCGGCATCCTCGGTGCGCCACTCGACCAGGCGCGGCCAGGCGGTGAGCAGCGCCTCGTGGATGATCTCGACGCGCTGCTCCCCGCCGGCTTCCTCGGAGACCACGACGAGGCGCGCGGCGATGAGGCGATCGACGACCGCCTCGGCGCGCGCGCCGCCGCCCAGCAGCTGGCAGAGCTCGCCGAGCTCGAGCACCTGGCGGGTGCCCTCTCCCGTCACCAGGTGGCGGAACGCCTCGCGCACGAGCCGCTGATCGGCCGCCGATAGCTCCCCGAGCACGGCCTCTGCGTGGCGGGCGAGGGCGCCACCGACCCCGCCGATCGCGTCGTAGGCCCGGCGCGTCAGCTGCTGGAGGTGGCGATCGCGCAGCTGCCACAGCTCGGCCGCGGTGAACGAGAGGAGCGCGAGCGCGCCGGGCTGGCTCGCCACCGCGTCGACCATCTCGCCGACCAGCGCGCGATCCTCGAACTGGTAGCCCGCGCGGCGCGCCGGCTCGACGAGGATGCGCTCGAGGTCCCCGGGCGGCGGCGTGGTCAAGAGCTTGAGCCCGCGGGCGAGCCGATCGCGCAGCGCGACCAGGCTCTCGGCGCGGATCAGGAAGTCGTCGCGCAAGGTCGCGATCACGCGGATCGGCGCGTCGGCCGAGCGGGTCGCATCGGCGAGCGCCGCCGCGTACGCCTGACGCTCGCGCTCGTCGTGGCACAGCGTGAACAGCTCCTCGAGCTGGTCGATCACGAGCACGATCGTCTCGTCGTCGCGCTCGCCGGCGGCTCGCAGCGCGGCCGACAGCGCGCCCGGATCGCCGGCCGGATCGCGCAGTGTGACGGCGACGCCGCTGCGCGTGAGGCGGGCCTCGAGCGCGGCCAGCGGCGATGGCCCGGGCCGGACGACGATCGCGCGCCACCGCGCCGGCAGCCGCGGCACCACGCCGGCCTGGACGAACGAGCTCTTGCCCGCGCCCGACGGGCCGACCACGGCGAGCACGGGCTCGACGCGCAAGCGGTTGACCAGCGCCTCGACCTCGCGCTCGCGGCCGACGTAGAACCGCGCGTCGTCGGCGGTGAACGCCGCCAGCCCGGGGTAGGGCGCCGCCTCGGCGAGGGCCGCATCGCCGCCGCCCTCGAGCGTGTCGAACAGGTGGGCCTTGATCCAGTCGGCGAGCGCGGCATCCGTCCGTTCGAAGCCGTGCGGGATGGCGACCATGCGAGCGCCGTCAGGCCCCTTGCCGTCGTAGATGAACAGCTCGCGGTCCTTGCCGGGCGCCGGCTCGCCGATCTGCACCAGCGGCGAGAGCTGGAGCGCGACCTGGCCGTCGCCGTCGAGCAGGAACACGTGCCCGTCGGGCAGCGGCCGCGCGCGCCGCACCACGGCCGGGCGCGGATGGCGCCGCAGCCCCCGCCAGCGCTCGCACCGGCCGGCGCGCGGGCTGACCACGGTGTAGCGCAGCAGGGACTCGAGCGGCCGCACGAGGTCCTCGAGCACGCCGAGCGCTTCGCCGTAGAGATCGCGCCGCTGCTCGTCGCTCTTGCCGCCGCGCCGATCGAGCGCATCGCGCATGCTGCGCAGTCGCCGGTACGCATCGACGAGCGGGCCGCCGTGCAAGAGCCCCACCAGCTCGGGCACCGGGTGCGCCTCGCCGCGCCCCGCGAACGGCCGGGTCAGCGCCTGCGCCAGCCCAAGCCAGCTCTCCTCGCCAGCGCTGCCGCGCCCGACCGCGCGCAGCAGCTCGCAGACTTCCTCGCTGTCGCTGTCGCCGCCCGGCCCGATCTTGGTCCGCGCGGCCAGCGCGAGCGCCCCGGTCCAGCGCACGACCACGAGTGCCACGTCGCCGAGGATCGCGCACGCCTGATCGACGTTGCGCGCGCCCTCGAGCGCCGCGACCGCCTCGGCCAGCGGCTGCGGAGCGGCCGTCATCATCGCCTCGCGCAGCGCCTCGTCGAGCTGCGGGAGCGCGATCGACTCGCCGCCCAGCCCCGACGCGGCCCGCAGGGCGGCCGCGAGCTCGACCGCCGACCCGTAGCGCTCGGGCGCCTGCTTGGCCAGCGCGCGCGCGAACACGCCCTCGAGCGCCGCCGGCAAGCCATCGCCGAGCGGCGGGACGTCACCGCGCGCATGCGCCGCCGCCACCTCGTCGATGCTCGCCCCAGGAAACGGCACCCGGCCGGTCAGCGCCTCGTAGGCGAGCACCCCGAGGGCATACACATCGGCCGACGGACCGACCGACGCCGGGTCCGCCCACTGTTCGGGCGCCATGTACAGCGGCGAGCCCATCACGGCGCCCGCGCGCGTCGTGCGCACGCTGCCGTCGTCGCCTTGGGTCGGCGCCCCGGGCGCGAAGCGATCGTCGACGACCCGCGCGATCCCGAAGTCGAGGAGCTTGGGCAACAGCTGCCCCGCCCGCGTCAACACCATCACGTTCCCGGGCTTGACGTCGCGGTGCACGATGCCGCGGTCGTGCGCCGTCTGCACCACCTCGCTGATCCGCTCGAACAGCGGCACGAACCGCTCGAGCGCGATCGGACCGTGCGCTGCGAGCATGCGGTCCATCGCTTGCCCGTGCACCATCTCCATGGCGATCCACACGGTCGCATCGGCCTCGGCCCCGAACGCATACACGTGCGCTGCGTACGGATGATCGAGCCGCGACGCCAGGCGGGCCTCGCGCAGAAACCGCTGCATCACATCGCCGCGCGCCGCGAGCCGCGCATGAAGGATCTTGACGACCGCCTCGCGGTCGAGGGCCGCCTGATAGGCGCGATGGACCACCGCGAATCCGCCCTCGCCGATCTTCTCGCGCAGCGTGAACTCGCCCAGCGTGCGCCCTTCCAGGGTCTGGGTGGCCGGTGGCACTGCCCCGGAGGATAACCGCGGCGAGCACCCGGCGGGCGCGGCAAGTTCAGATCACGGCGTCACGCGGAGCAGCTCAATCTTCGGAATGTGCCAGTACGTCGAGGGCCTCGCGGACCGCTTCCTTGCGCGCGGCCTCGATGCCGTTCAGGCGCTTGACCTCGTCCATCATGTCGTCGACCCGGATCGGCGTGCCGACATGTTTGTTGATGTCAGGGTCGATGATGCTCAGGACCGCGATCGCGGCGCCGGAGACCGGGTGCAGACTGGCGGCGGCCAGGAAGAACCCGCCGGCGTGCTCGTTGCGTTCCTCTTCGCTATCCGAGAGGTTGTACTGAACACCGTGCACGATCGCCAGGAGCGCTGACAAGCCGGTCGAACCCTTGTCGAGCGGCGCGGCCAGCAGCTTGGCCTCTGGGGCGAATCTCTCTGCGATCAACCATGTGCCTGCCTGGGTCGTCATGATCGGTGACACGATCGATTCGAAGAAGGACTCGACCTTGCGCGCGGTGGACGGCCCCTCGTCTCGCGGTGGCTCGGGCTGGCGCTGTGCGGGGACGAGCCCGTTCTTGTCGCACACACCGCGGCAGTCGAGCATGGAGGTCGGCGCGTCGTCGCGACCGTCTGGATCCCAGAACACGATCGGGTTCTGCTTCACGTACTGGTACGGGTGCAGGCCCCACGGCTCGGCCATGTAGGCCGGGTCGGGCGCCTTGAGCGGCGGATCGGGGGTCAGCCACTGCGCCGTCTCGGGTGCCAGCCAGCGCGCGCCGTGATCGCTCCAGCCGGTCGCGACGTCGGTCTCCTTGTTGAGCAGGTTGTGCGGATCGAGCGCGAAGTCGATCGCGCCGATCGGCACGCCGAACGGCTCGAAGCGGCGCTCGTCGAGGATCCTGCCGTCTTCGCGCGTGATCAGCGTCGGGCCCGCGCTGAACGCGGCATGGTAGTACACGACGCGGCCGGTCGCGCGCAGCGCACCCGACGATGCGTTCAACCGCGCGGCCGAGCCGCAGCCCGCCAAGGCCAGCGCGGCCGACGCGCAGGGGATGAGGGCGGCGATGCCGCGGAATCGTGCTCTCGATGTGGATGACTCGATCATGGATTGTCCTTCATCGCTATGGCTTGACGCCAAATTTGCGGTTCATCTCTGCGCCGTTGTCATCGCTGTAGGTCACCGTGCTCTTGCCCGTGAACGTGTCGCTCCGATCGAGCTCGACCGTCGCCGAGAAAGTGCCCAGCGTGTTCGACGAGCTCGACCCCAGCATGCTGATCCCGAGCGCACCGCGCGAACGCGAGCCGCCGATCAGCAGCGCGTTGCCCGCGGCGTCCGAGATGACGACGTCGAGCGCGGGGAACGGATCACCG
>DATIPJ010000487.1:0-3741 GCA_035472155.1 Kofleriaceae bacterium | reverse complement strand
CGCGCCGCACGATGAACCTGCCAGCGTCATCGGTCACGCTCTCGGGGTTCTCGCCCTCGAAGACCACGAGTCCCATGCCGTCGGCCCCGCGCGACGGGACGGCGAAGACCCGCATGCCGGGCACAGGCTTCTGCGTGCCGTGCTCGATGATCCGCCCCGTCAGCACAACGTACGGCGCGAGCTCGAGATCTGCGCCGGTCTTGGCCTCGCCGGGGGCGAGGTCGACGGTGAGCGATGCCCGGCCGTCATCCGCCTCGGCAGCGAGCACGAAATGACCGGCAGGGAGCTCGCGCACCACGAACCGCCCGCCGCTCATGTAGAAGTCCTCGCTGCGTGCGTAGTGGGTCTTCGCTTCGCGGAGCGAGATGCGGAGAACCGGCGGCGGCGGTGGCGCGCCGGCCGTGCGCCGCACGGTGCCTGCGATCGACCCGGTCGACGCGATCTGGAGCCGCGGGCTCGAGCCGACCGCGACGTGCTCGGCGATCGCTTCGCCGCCGCCCTTGCGGTACGCGCGCACGGTGTAGTTGCCGCTCGTGAGCCGCGTGAGCTGAAAGTGGCCGTCGGTCGTGGTCAACACGGGCTTGTTGCGCCCGGACCAGTCCTCGCGCGTGCGCGCGACCTCGGAGCTCGCACCACCGGGGCCGCCGGACTCGCGCGCACATGCGACATACGCATCGGACACCGGCGCGCCCGCCGCGTCGACGACCGTGCCCTGGATGGTCCCGGTGGTCGCTTCCATCACGACCTTGACCGTCGCCGTCTGCCGGGCCTCCACCGTGGCGAGCTGATCGTTTCCGATGTTCTCGCCGGGGCGGAGCGCCCGCACGTTGATGCCCATATCGCGCAGCGACGAGATCCGGTAGGCCCCGGGGGGCATGCCATCGAGCGTGAACCCACCGTCGACATCCGATGTCGCATCGTTGCTGAACATCGATTGTGCGGAGCCGCTTGCGAACACGCGGACGTCCGGGACCGGCACGCCGGCGCTGTCGACCACCGTGCCGGCGAGCGTGCCGGTATCGTCGAGGACGAGGTCGCGTTCGGCGGTGGCTCCCTCGGCGACGGTCACCGAGTAGCCCTCGGGCGGCGCGACGCCGCGATCGCTTTGCGTGCTGAGCCGGTACGTGCCGGGCTTGAGGCCACCCGCCTCGTAGCGCCCATCGCGCCCACTGCGCGCCGTGCCGCTGAATCCCGCGTCGTTGCCCGTGACGCGCCGCAGCCAGATCTCGACACCATCGATCGGGTCGCCGGATCGCGTGACGACCTTGCCGCGGATCCGTGCGCCGGGGTCGACCTCCCACTGAAGGCCGGTGACATCCTCGTTTCCGACGATGATCTGCGCGTATGGCTCGCGGCGCGCGTAGCCCGTGCAATAGATCCCGGGCTGATAGGTCCCGGGCTGCACGCTATCGGCGACCCACCAGCCATCGCGCTCGGTGGTCTCGATCGAGTCGTCCGGATGCCCGGGCGGACGAAGGAGGACGGTAGCGTCGGGGCACCGCTCGCCCGTGCCGGCGACCACCACCTTGCCGGTCACGCGGTGCGCGGGGAACAGGCGGACCACCGCGCCGTCGAGCTGCTGACCGAGCCCGACCAGGAGGGAGCCCTCGCCGCGTCCGTATCGGCCCTCGGCGGTCGCGGTCGCCGTGTAGCGTCCGGGGAGCAGCTGCTCGACGCGAAATGCGCCCTGCGCGTCGGTCGCCTCGCTCGCGGGGAACTTCTCGTGGTCCTCGGCCACGAGCTCGACGTGGGCGCCCGCCACGGGCTCACCGGTGGCAGCGTCGAGCACGCGGCCGGCGATCGAGGACGCCGGCGTCAAGACGATCTCGTATCGCCCGGGTGCTCGGACCGATTGCTCGGCGGGTGCGTAGCCGTCCGCGCGCGCCCGGAGCGTCAGCGGGCCGCGATCGACCCACACCGAGAACCGGCCCTGCTCGTCGGTGTCGGCCGCCGCGGCGACGTGCGACGAGTTGTTCCTCGAGACCTCAATCTGGACGCGCGCGAGCGGTCCACCCGATGCGTCGGACACCGTGCCGCTGACCTCGGCGCCGCCGCGCTTCATCTCGACATCGACGCCGGTCCGGTTCTCGCCCGGAGTCAGCGGGAAGCTGTGATTGTCGACGCCGGGCGTCGGGTAGTAGGCGGCCGGACGAAACTGCCGCGCAGAGACGTGCACGACGTAGCGTGCCGCGACCAGCTCGGCGACCTTGTAGTGGCCGCGCTCGTCGGTGGCTGCGCAGCGCAGCGCTCGAAGCGATGCTGACAACGCTTGATCAATCGCATTGGCGCATACGTTCGCTCGCGCGATCGGCGCGCCGGCCTCGTCGTGAATCGCCCCGCTGATCGAACCGCGCGGAAGCGTGGTCGGGTCGACGCGCGCCCTCGCGCTCATCGCCGCCATGCCGCCGCGCGAGTCCGTTGCGTGCGGCGCATTTGACGACGTGTCGCCGTGACAGCGCAATCCTCGCAGCCCGAGGAGCGCAATGCCCACAACCACCACCACGATCACGCCGATGCCTGATCGACGGTTCATGCTGCCTCCTGGGCGCGAACATAACAGGCCGCGCGGCTCAGGGCAGCTGCTTCCACGCCACGCGCGCCTTCAGGTATGGCCCCTTGAACGGGGGCGGCGCGCCGACCGGCGCGATCACGTAGTCGGCGCGCCGATTGCGGCGCTCGTCGGTCTCATCGGGTGTGTTGACCTTGAGCACCGCCTCGCCGAAGCCGGCGAATGCGATCGGAAGCGCGAGCCCCCGGCTCCGGAAATAGGCGGCAATCGCCCGCGCGCGCGCGAGCGACAGCGTCTGGTTCCTGGCGCTTGGCCCGACGGTGTCGGTGTGGCCGGCGACGTACAGCTGCATCCGCACGAGCTTTCCCGAGCGCTTCGCGATCTCGGTGATCGCGGCGAGGCTGGCGTCGAGCTTGGCGTCCTCGCCGCGCTCGATCGCGGCGCTGTCGGTCGCGAACGTCACGTCCTCGTGCTCGACGGTGACCGACCACGGGACCAGCTCGACGTTGGTCACCTGCTTGTCGGCGGAGATGACGCGCAGCTTCAGCTTGAGCACGCGTGCGCCGGCCGGCTGGCTCCACGAGATCGGCAGCCAGGTGCCGGGCGGTTCGTTCTGATACGTGACCGTGCCGGTGCCGAGCTCCGCGCCGTCCTCGCCGAGCGCGACGAGCTCCGCGCTGCCGGCGCGGCGCGACATCTGAAAGTGCAGCACGTGGCCGTCGAGATCGAGGTGGTCGACGTCGTAGGTCACGTGGAACGGCGCGCGCACCGGCGCGGCGAGCGCTTCCCCGGCGAACGCAGCGCCCACGAACGCAGACCCGATGACGAGAGCAACGACGGAGACCGAGCGCATGGGCCGATCATAGCGCCGGCGTCGAGCGGCGGTGTGGTGAGGGCGGCCTACACCCGCGCATCCGCGCGCGCACGCGGTGCGAACGCGGCGACCACGGCGAGCAGCTCGGCGTGTGGGTCGCGCTCCAGACGTGGCTCTCCTCGCGCTCGCCGTCGGGCCCTTGCTACCGCACGCCTGGCGGCCGAAGGATGCGCGCGGTTTTTGCGCGCTTACGGCTTGTCCTCGATTCCGTAGCGCTCGATCAGGCGATAGAGCTGGGATCGAGACGTGCGCAGCTCGCGCGCGACCGCGGCGAGGTTGCCCTCGTGCTTGGTCAGGAGTGCGAGGAGCGCGTGTCGGCGGTCGGCAGGCGCGATCTCGCTCTCGGGTACGGCGCGAG
>DATIPJ010000486.1:0-4883 GCA_035472155.1 Kofleriaceae bacterium | reverse complement strand
GTCCTCGACGTGATCGGGGATCCGCGCGGCCGGGCGAAACACGTCGACCAGATCGATCGGCTCGGCGATCTCGGCGAGCGTCGGCAAGACCTTCTCGCCGAACAGCTCCTTGCCCGCGAACACCGGGTTGACGCCGATGATGCGGTAGCCTTCGTCGTGCAGGTACTCGGGCACGTAGTACGCGGCCTTCTCGGGCTCGCTGTGCACACCGAGCACTGCGATCGTGGGAGACGTCGACAGGATCTCGCGCAACTGTGCGTCCTTGATCGGCGGCATCGGCGTCATGAACCGAACCTTACCGCGCGCCGCCCGGGGCGGAAATGCCACAAATCCGTGCCGTTAGGGATGGCTCATGGCACGGCGGCACCGGCCTTCCCATGAGGTCATATTCACTCGAACCGATGCGCACGCATCATGCGCTTCCGCTCGCGATCCTGTGCTGCGCGGCCGCGTGCGATCGCCCGGAGGAGACGGTGCGCCACCGCCTGCTGGCCGCGATCCGCGGCGATGCCGTCGTCGTCGCGGTGGCCGACAGCCGCGCGATCGCGCACCCCCGGGTGCGCGCTGTGCTCGACGTGATCGCCGCGCGCTGGCCCGCGCGCATGGGCTGCGTCCTCGAGGCCGCGTTCGCCGGCGAGGCCGCTGCGCTCACCGTCGACCGCAGCGGCAGCGTCACCGCGCTGATCGCGACCACGGGCGCGCCGCGGTGCGCCGCGCTCAGCCAGCGCGAGCCCGGCGTGTGGATCGCGACGATCGGCGCCGGCCCGAGCGCGCAAGCGACGTCGGTGCTCGACGACGCTCGCTTCGCCCGCGCGCGGCCGTACCTGACGAGCGCGCCCTTCGCGGCGGTGTCGCTCGACGAGCCGCACCTCCTGGCCACGGCGCAGCCGGATCCGCTCGAGGCGTGGATCGCCATCGAGGCGCCCGGCCACGCGCAGGACATCGAGCGCGCCATCGCCGACCACGTCGCTCGCATGCAGCGCGACCCGGCGACCGCGGCGCTCGCCGCCCACCTGCGCACCTCGCGCGCCGGCGAGGACCAGGTGGTGCTGCGACTCGAGGGCCCGGTCGACGGCGACCTCGCCGTGGCCGCGCGCGCCCTGCTGGCCGGCCTCGACGAGCACGCGCGACCGGCCGCCGCGCGCTTCGCGTGCCCGACTCCCGCGGCGCCCGATATCGAGTGCACGGGCGGCACGAGCTACCGTGTCGGTTCGTTGCGCACCGAGCTCGCGTCGATCATCATCGCCGGCCGGCCCGCGCCGATCGTCGCCAACGGCCTCGTCACCGGCCTGCGGCTCGAGGCGGCGGTCCCGCGCCTGGGCCTCGACGCGGGCGACATCGTCCTGGCGGTCGCAGAGCGGCTCGTCACATCGCGTGCGATGCTTGCTGACCGGATCGCCCATGCCCGTGGAGAGACCAGCTTGACAATTCGGCGCGGCGCCACCGAGAAAGTGCTGCGGTTCGCCGAGCGTCGAGCGGAATAGCCTTGGACGAGACTTCGTTGCATGATGCAGGTCCGATGCGTCGTCTACTCTCGCTCGCTGCGATCGCCGTTGCCGGCATCGCCTGTCACGGCAACGATCCCGCCAAGCGCGGCACGGTCTCCGAGCCCTCGTCGCAAGCTGCGCCCGCGCCTGCGCCTTCGGCGACCGCCACCCCCGCGCGCGCGGTTCCACCGGCCGAGATCCAGCCCGACAGCAAGGGTGCCGACGCCAAGCCCGCCGCAGCACCGGCCGCCGATGCGCCTGCCGCCGGCGGCCACGACTTCACCGCCGACGGCAAGGCGATGCTTGCGGTCGGCGCGTGCGGCGACGTCGCGGCCCCCGAGAGCTTCGATCCAAAGCTGCTCGCGAGCCACTGCGACGTCATCAAGAAGGCCCAGGCCGACTACCTCCAGCAGTGGGTCAGCCCGGCGCGCAGCTTCTTCATCGAGCACGTCCCGAGCGACATCCCCAAGAAGGTCGTCTATCCGTTCGCGGGCGGCGACCTCTCGACCGCGCTCACCGTGTTCCCCAAGGCCGACGAGATCACCACGATCTCGCTCGAGCCCGCCGGCGACCCGCGCGACCTCAGCCACCTCAAGGGCAAGGAGCTCGCCGCCGCCCTCAACAAGGTGCAGTACGAGCTCAAGTTCCTGTACCGCGTCAACTTCAGCAACACGATCAACATGATCGACGCGATGCGCGAGGGCTCGCTCCCCACGCAGCTCATCTTCGGGCTGTCGGCGCTCAAGATCCACGGCTACGAGGTCGTCGGCGTCCGCTACTTCAAGCTCGAGCCCGACGGTGCCATCCACTACCTCGACGACGCCGAGGTCGCCGCCGCGCCCGCGCCCGAGAAGGCCAAGCCGCAGACCCGCAACCGGATCTTCGCCAACGTCGAGATCCAGTTCAAGAAGCCGGGCGGCCGCATCCAGGTCTACCGCCACATCCAGCAGAACCTCGACAACGAGCACCTCAAGCAGGACCCGCGCGTGCTCAAGCACCTCGAGTCCAAGGGCGCGATCGCCGGCATGACCAAGGCCGCGAGCTACCTCCTGTCCTGGGACTCCTTCTCGATGATGCGCGACTACCTGACCAACCACGTCACGTGGATGGTGTCCGATGCGACCGGCGTGGCGCCCAAGTGGGGCAAGCCGGCCGGCTTCGAGTACGAGACCTACGGCGCGTTCCTGGGCCCGCACATCCAGGCCGGCGGCAGCATCTCCAAGGACTGGCGCGCGGAGTTCGAGGCCGAGCCCAAGCGCGACCTCGCGTTCCGCTTCGGCTACTACGACAAGCACAACGCCAACCACCTCATCATCATGCACAAGAAGAAGGACTAGTCAGGGACAGCCACTAGCTGCCCGATCATCGGGGCGCTGGCCCGAGCGGGGCGGAGCGCGGCCGGCGTACAGTCGATCGCGCATGCGGCGCATCCTGATCCTGTTCGCTCATCCGGTGCTCGAGCGCTCGCGCGTCAACCGCCGGCTGCTCGCGGCCGTCCGCGACCTCGCGGGCGTCACCGTGCACGACCTCTACGAGGCCTACCCGACGCTCTACATCGACGCCAAGCGCGAGCAGCGCCTGCTCGTCGAGCACGACGTCATCGTGTTCCAGCATCCGTTCTACTGGTACTCGACGCCGGCGATCCTCAAGGAGTGGCAGGACCTCGTCCTCGAGCACGGCTGGGCCTACGGCCACGGCGGCACCCAGCTGCGCGGCAAGATCACCTTCAACGCGGTCACCACGGGTGGCCCGGAGGGCGCCTACCGGCGCGGTGGCTACAACCGCTTCACCGTGCGGGAGCTGCTCGCCCCGTGGGATCAGACTGCGCACCTGTGCGGCATGCGGTACCTGGCGCCGTTCGCGGTGCACGCCGCCCTGCGCGTCACCGGCGACGAGGATGTCGCCCCGGCGCGCGCGGCCTACCGCCAGCTGATCGAGGCGCTGCGCGACGAGCGCATCGACCTCGAGCGCGCCGCCGGCGTCGAGAACCTCGCGGCCTCGCTGCCCTCCCTCCTGCCCCGCGAGGTCGCATGACCGACAGCGTGCTCGCCCAGGCGTTCATCTATCTGATCGCCGCCACCCTCATCGTGCCGATCGCCAAGCGGCTCGGCCTCGGCGCCGTGCTCGGCTACCTCATCGGCGGCGTCGTCATCGGGCCGTTCGTGTTCGGCTTCGTCGGCACCGAGGGTCACCACGTCATGCACTTCGCCGAGTTCGGCGTCGTGATGATGCTGTTCCTCGTCGGTCTCGAGCTCCGGCCGGCCCTGCTCTGGCAGCTGCGGCGCCCGATCCTGGGCCTGGGAGGCCTGCAGGTCGCCGCCACCGGCGCCGCACTCGCCGCGGCCGCGATCGCCCTCGGCGTTGCGGTTCGCCCCGCGATCGCCATCGGGCTCACGTTCGCGATGTCGTCGACGGCGATCGTGCTCTCCACGCTCAACGAGCGCGGCCTGCTCAAGAGTCGCGGCGGCCAGTCGAGCTTCGCGGTCCTCCTGTTCCAGGACATCTCCGTCATCCCGATCCTCGCGATCTTTCCACTGCTCGGCGCCACCGCCACCCGGTCGGTCACCGACGTGACCTCCGAAGCCGGCCGCCCGGCGTGGCTGTCTGCCGTCATCGTCATCGGCGCGGTCGCGCTGGTCATCGCGATCGGCCGCTTCGTCGTGCGCCCGCTCTTCCAGTTCCTCGCGCGCGCCAAGCTGCGCGAATCGTTCACGGCGGCCGCCCTCGCGATCGTGGTCGGAATCGCGCTCCTCATGCTGCAGGTCGGCCTGTCGCCGGCGCTCGGCACGTTCCTCGCGGGCGTCGTGCTCGCCGACAGCGAGTACCGCCACGAGCTCGAGACCGACATCGAGCCGTTCAAGGGCCTGCTGCTCGGGCTGTTCTTCATTTCGGTCGGCGCGCAGATCGATTTCGGCCTGATCGCGAGCCAGCCGCTCCTCATCGCCGGGCTCGTCGTCGGCACGATGGTCGTCAAGCTGCTCGTGCTCCAGGTGCTGGGCGCCCTGTTCCGCCTCGATCGCTCGGCCCGCTGGCTGCTCGCCGTCGCGCTCGCGCAGGTCGGCGAGTTCGCCTTCGTCCTGCTCTCGCTCGCCGTCCAGGACCGCATCTTCTCGCCCGAGCTGGCCGGCACGCTGGTCGCCACGGTCGCGATCTCGATGATCCTCACGCCGCCCGCGTTCATCCTCCTCGAGCGCGTCATCCTCCCGCACGTCACCGAGCGCGGCGCCGAGCGCCCGCAGGACGACATCATCGACACCAACACCCCGGTCGTGATCGCGGGCTACGGACGGTTCGGCCAGATGGTGGGCCGCATCCTGCGCGCCAACCGCATCCCGGTCACCATCCTCGACCTCGACCCGGAGATGGTCGACATCCTCGGCCGCCTGGGCGTCAAGG
>DATIPJ010000485.1:0-1999 GCA_035472155.1 Kofleriaceae bacterium | reverse complement strand
GTGTCGGCGCCGGTGCGATCACGGGCTTCCAGCGCGGTCCGCGCGCGAGCTTCATCGCATCGTCGAGGTTCCACGACACGATATCGTCATCGGTCTCCATCGCGCCGTCGGCCCCCGCCGAGCGCACGCCGACGACCTGATCGGCGGGCTGGTCGGTGCAGGTCACCGCGTACGGGTGCTGCCACGGGTCGCGCGCCGCGCCGAGCTCGGCGGCGGTGGGGCACACCGCGGCCGGGTGGGTCTCCGACCAGCGCGCGAACGCGGCGAGCATGGCGCGCAGATCGGCGCGCGTCACCTCGGGCCGCAGATCGGGCACCTCGGGCGCCGGCCTGGGTGCCGTGATCGGCGGCGCCGGCGGGGCGGGCGGCGCGGCCGACGCGGCGGACGGCTCGGGGCCGCTGCGCAGCAGCGTGACGGCGATGGCAGCGGCGGCGACGGCGCCCATCACGAGTGCGATCCTGCGGAGCCTGCGCCGCCGCCCGCGCACGGCGGCCAGCAGCGATGCCGGCGTCACGTAGGTGACCAGCTGGTCGAGCGTGGTCGCCGACGGTGCGATCGACGGCGCGACGTGCGCGGGGGGCGGGGCGTTGATCACCGCGGGCAGCGCGAGCAGGGCGTCGATCGCGACCGCGAGCTCGGTGCCCGTGCCGGGGCGATGGGCCGGCTCCTTGGCGAGGCAGCGCAGGAGCAGCTCGTCGAGCTCGGCCGGCACGTTGGGCGCGGAGCTCGACGGCCGCGGCGGTGGATCCGACATGTGCTGCATGATCAGGACGCCGGTGGCCATGGTGTCGAACGGCGGGTGGCCGACGACCAGCGTGTAGAGCACGCAGCCGAGCGAATAGATGTCCGAGCGCTGATCGACCGGCGTGCCGCCGCCCCGGCACTGCTCGGGCGACATGTAGCGCGGCGTGCCCATCACGACCGCGGTGTTGGTCCGGTGCTGCCGCCCGATGTTGCCGGCGAGCTTGGCGATGCCGAAGTCGAGGACCTTGGTGCGCTCGCCGCCGGTGACCTCCGGATCGCGCACCACGAAGATGTTCTCCGGCTTGAGGTCCCGGTGGATGATGCCGCGCTCGTGCGCCGCGCCGATCGCGCTGGCGATCTGGCGGCACAGCCGCAGCGCCGGCACCACGGGCAGCGCGCCGATGCGCTTGATGCGCGCGTCGAGCGTCTCACCGTCGAGCAGCTCCATCACGATGAACGCCGAGCCGTTATGCCGCCCGACATCGAAGATCTGGATGATGCCGGGGTCCGAGATCGCAGCCGCGGCGCACGCCTCGTTGAAGAACCGGGTGACCGTATCGTGCTGGGTCGAGAACTCGGCGCGCAGGATCTTGATCGCGGCGCGCCGGCCGAGCACGCCGTGCGAGGCCATCCACACGACGCCCATGCCGCCTTCGCCGATCTGGCGCAGTAGTCGATACCCACCGATGCGGTCGCCCTCACGCACTGGGACCACTAGGATGAGCGATCGGATTTCGGGGCGTCAAGATGTCTTGCGAGTGCGTCGAAAAACGTGTCACCGTGCCCGCGAACAGCGGTCCTGGGGGACGCGTGCTCGACGCCAGTGGTTTTTGCCTGCCACGAAATGCTGCATCGCTGCTCGGAGTGGGGCGGCCAGCACTGGTGCTCCTGTGCATCGCCGGCACTGCGCAAGCCCAGTCGGCGCCCGACCAGGCGGAGGCGCAGTTTCAGCGCGGCAAGAGGCTGATGGCCGAGGGCAAGATCGCCGAGGCCTGCGCCGCGTTCGATGACAGCCAGCGGCTGGACCCATCTCCGGCGACGGTCATGAACCAGGCCCATTGCCGCGAGCGCAACGGCCAGCTCGCGACGGCACGCGCGCTGTTTCTCGAGGCTGCGCGGCAGACCAGCGCGATGCGCGACGCGAAGTGGAAGAAGACCCACGCGACCGCCACCGGGCTCGCCGCGAAGCTCGATCCCCGGCTGTCGACGCTCCGGATCGACGTGCCGCCGGACAACGTCGTCGAGGGGCTCGAGG
>DATIPJ010000484.1:0-13001 GCA_035472155.1 Kofleriaceae bacterium | reverse complement strand
CGAGCGCCGAGAGCGGCGGCAGCGTGGGCGTCGCCGTCGACGGGATCGCCCAGCTGTGGCGCGAGAAGGGTCGCCCTCGGCGCGACGCCGCGAAGATCTTCGCCCACATGGCCCGCCGCCGGCCGCCCGCGATCGTCATCGACTACCTGGCCCAGGCCGCGCGCACCACCGAGGATCCATCGCTCCACCCGCTCGGCGTCGAGGGCCTGTGCAACGCCACTCTCGCCGGCAGCGCCGACGCCCGCGGCCGCCTCGCGCGTTCCGCCGATGATCCGTCGGTCGACGTTCGCCGCCTCGTCATGGCGTGCGTCGCCGACGGCCCCGACCCGGTGCGCAATGGCGCGCTGATCGCGGCCCGCCTCGTCCGCGATCCGGACAGCACGATCCGCGGCGACGCGGCGCGCGTGCTCGCGATGGCCGCCGCCAAGGGCAGCAAGTCCGCCGGCGTCAACGAGGCGATCGTCCAGCTGCTCGACGACCCCGACCGCGACGTCCGCGTGATCGCGATCCGCGCGGTCGGCGCGCTCGGCGGCGATGCCCCCAAGACCGCCGCCACCGTCATGGCCCGCATGTTCGAGCGCGGCGACGAGGCCGAGAAGCTCGCCCTCGTGCGCGCCGCGCGCCACATCGGCGCCGCCGACCTCATCAGCCTCGCGGTCGCCGACTCCTCGCCGCTCGTGCGCGTCGAGGCCGTCGACGCTGCGCTCGCCTCGGGCCTGCGCGCCGGTGCCACGCTGTCGGCCGCGCTCGCCGACTTCGATCCCACCGTCCGCAAAGCCGCGCTCCAGCGCCTCGCCGCACAGAAGGACAAGCTCGAGCCCGCCGTCCTCGATCGCACCCTCGCGCTCGCGGTTCGCGATCCCAACCCCGAGCTGTCACAGCTCGCGCTCACCATCATCGCGCGCGTCGCCGCCAAGGAAGCCGTCGTCGCTCGCCTGCACCGCGCCCTCGGCTCGCGCGCCGAGAGCGAGCGCGCCCAGGCCGCCGCCGCCGCGATCGGCCTGGTCGATCGCGACCCCAAGCTGGGCGTGCAGCTCCTCGACCCGCTGATCGACGACGCGTCCCACGACGTGCGCGCCGCGATGCTCCCCGCGCTCGCCGCCGCCTACGCTCGCACCAACGACGCCGACAAGCTCGCGCAGATCCTGCGCGGCTCCGAGACCGCGGCGATGCGCCGCCTGGTCGCCGCCGCCGGCTTCGTCGTGCTCGCCCACACCGACGCCGCGCGCGCCGCCTGCGAGACCGCCCTCGGCAGCCTCGCCAAGGACGGCCTGCCCATGGCACAGCACGCCGCGCGCCTCGTCTCGGGCCTCATCGCGAACAAGGCCGACGGCATGGCCTTCCTGCAGGAGCTCGTCCCCTAGCTTCGCGGACGGCCGATCGCGCGTGGCAATTGGGAATGCGTGGCCCAGTGCCAGTATCGCCACAGCACGCCCGCCATCGCGACCGACGCAGCCGCGTCAGTCACGCCGCGCTGCCAGCGCAGCGCCACGACACGCTCGAGCTGCGCCGACATCCGCATCTGGTGCGCGACGATCACCCCGAGCACGCCGAACACCGCATGGCACACCAGCAGCGCCCAGGCCCAGCGCCGTGTACGGCAGTCCTCGATCGTCGATGCGAGCGCGCCGCAGGTCAGCAGCCCTCCGACGATGCCGATCAGCTGCACCGCCGCACCGTCGAGCTGGCTGATCTCCGACGGGAGCGGAGCTTGTCGGATCCACGCGGCCATCGTCGCGATCGCCCAGCACAGATCGGGTGTGCGCGCGGCCCAGCCCACGAGCAACAGCACGGCGCCCACCGCCGCCCAGCCAGGACCCGCCCGAAGCGCGATCACCGACAGGCTGGCGAGCACCACGAGGTCGAGCACGAGGATCGCGACGAGGATCGCCAGCGCGAGCGGGCCCGCATCCCCGAGCTGGTCGGAGCCAAGGACCACGGTCGCCTCGACGACCAGCGCGATCGCTGCGAGCCGTGACGCGGTGGCGAGCGACCGTTGCGGCTCGATCCGCCGGCGCATCGCGGCGACGCAAACGATGCCCACGCCCACGGTCCACAGCGCGAGCGTGATCGACGGCATCATCGGCATCACCGCGACGCATCGGCGCAGGCGATGCGCTCCGAGCCCTGCAGGTACAGGTATCGCTGCCGCGCTTCGAGCGCATAGACCGCGAGCAGCTCGCCGACGAGCTGGCCGTCCGCCCGTCGATACAACGTGGTCCCGGTCCCGTGCGTGAATGCGATCAGCGAACCTGCGAACCGGAACGTCCCGCTGTCATCTCCGAGGGGCCCCGAGCCGCGCCAGCGCAGCTCGCCGCTCGCCGCGTCGCGCGCCACGGGGACCAGCGCACCGCCCTCCGATTCCACGTGGACCGCGAGCTCATCATCGAGGGCGACCACCGGACCATGCGCCGGATGTGCCCACAGCACCGCCCCGGTCGCCAGGTCGAACAGCTGCGCCGTGCGCGCGGGCGCCGGCCCGGTGCGCAGCGCCGCCAGCAGCTTGTGATCGGCGATCGCCATCTCCTGTGCCGCGGTGCGCTCGAGGATGCGCTCGTCGGCACCGTCGCGGTCGATCGATACCAGGCCGGCCCCCGCTCCGGGCTCGGCGAAGCTATCGAGGATGATCAGGCGCTCGCCCGCGCACACGAGGTCGCGACCCGAGCGCTTGCGGTCGAGGCGGCGCGCGCCGGTCTCGGCATGGATCGAGCGCAGCACCGAGCCGCCCTTGGGATCGACGCCGAGCACGAAGACCTCCGCGCCGAGCGCGCAGCTCGCCTGGCCGCCGACGATGCAGTCCATCGCGCTGCGGAAGGTCACCTTGCCGGCCCGCACACCGACCAGCTCGGTCGTGCGCTGCGGCCCGCTGCGCGTGTCGGTCACCACCGTCGAGCCCACCGCATGCACCAGCGACCCGTCGCCGCTGCGCTTGCCCAGCGTCGCGATCCAGGTGTGCGTCCCGGCCTCGGCAGCCATCGCCACCAGCTGGTCGCCGCAGCGTGCGTAGAGCCGGTCGCCGGCGAGCGCCAGGATGGTTGCATCGTCGGGCGTCTGCACCGACCACACGATCGGCAGCGGAATGTCGCGCGGGTCTGCCATGGGCTCTCTACTTGGCGGCGGCCGTCAGAGTGTCGTACGTGATCGTGCCATCGGCATGGAGGATTGCCGCGCCTTGCTGGAAGGTTAGCTCTTTCGCGTTCTGGATGCTCGAAGGTGCGAGCGTCACGCCGTCGCCGAACTTGACCGAGTCGACGAGCTCGTGCACGGCATCGTGCAGCTTGGCATCGAGGTCCATCAGGTTGGCCACCGTGTGATTGCCGCCGAGGTAGAGCGGGACCATGTGGTGCAGATCGTCCTCGACGACCTTGCCGGTCGCGCTCGTGAACCGCGGGCGGTAGCCGTACGCGCGCAGCTGGTCGGTGCCCTTGACGACGAGGAGCTCGTGGCTCAAGAGATCGTCGACCGCCTTCTTCGCCGCCGCGGTGGCATCGGCGGCGGACATCCCCTTCTTCTCCAGCGCCTGGGTCAACAGGCGCGTGAGCTTCTCCTTGAACGCCTTGTCGCCGAACTCGGCGGTGATCTGCGCGATCGTCTTCTGGGTCGCCGCCATCGACTCGATCGGCACGACCCTGGCGCTGGGCTCCGCCTTCTGGATCTTCTCGACCAGCGCGTGGAAGGCGTCCTGCTTGGCCTTGGGCATCGATGCGACGACCGCGTCTGCCTTCTCGGCGCGGCTGAGCTCGCCCTCGAGGAACTTGCCGGTCGGCTTGCCGTCGGGGCCCAGCTCCGCCCGCAGCGACTTCCCGGGCTTTGCGGCCTTGCGGACCAGCGTCGGCTTTCCGTTGTCGAGCCGGTAGTAGTAGGCGCTGTCGACGACGTCGGTCGTGGTGAGCGGCGGCTTCTTGACGACGTCGGGCAGCGAGTAGCCGAGCTCGTTGGCCGCGTGCAGCGTGCTGTCGCCGGTCTTGGCGACGAAGTCCTCGCCGGCCTCGAGGATCATCTTGTCGACGACCTTCTGGTGCTGCGCGAGCTCGGTCTCGAGGAACTCGACGTCCTGGCGCAGCGCCGCCTCGGCCTCCTTGGTGAGGTGCGGCCCGTACTTGGCGCTGCGCGCCTCGATCATCGCCGGCAGCTTCTTGAGCTCGAGCCACGAGTTGAAGGCCTGCGACCCGGGCGGGAACGGATTGACGTTGCTCGGCGTCTTGCCGCCCAGCGATATCAGCTTGTCCCACAGCTGGCGGATCTTGCCGGTCGCGCCCTCGTAGCGCCGGATCAGCTTGATCACCGTCTGGTGGGCCAGCACGTCCTCGATCGTCGCCTTGGCGCCGACCCGCATGCCCGTGACCTCCACCTTGCCGGTCTCCTTGTCGACCTTGTAGCCGACGCGCACCTCGGTCTCGGCGAGCGACTTGTCGATCTCGATCGTGACGCCCAGCCGGCTGACCACGCCGCCCTTGTTGACCTCGGTCAGCACCTCGCCCGCCTTGAGCTCCCCGGCGGCGGTCTTGAGCTTGCTGATCAGCTCGCCCTCGCTCATCCCCTTGATGCCGGCGTGCGCATGCCCGAGCTCCTCGGCGGCCTTCGCGGGCGTCTTGGCGCCGGACTGGATCGCCACGACGGCGGCCTTGACGTCGAGCAGGTCGAGCCCGACGGCCGCCCACGCGACGACCAGCCAGCCCCAGCCGGGGACGTCGTCGGGGTTCATGATCGACTTGTTCGGATCGATGTCGGTGTTCGCCGCCGATTTCTTGACGAAGTACTGGTCGGTCTCGTGCACGGCGTCGGCGACATCGCTCGCCAAAACGCCGATCGCCATCGCGGCGCCCACCGGGCCGCCGATCACGAGCGCGCCGATGCCCAGTCCGATGGTGAGGATCGCCTTGACGACGCTCGTGATCGTCTTGCTGCTCTCGTGCTCCTTGCGCTTGTCCTCGATGGCCTTGCGCTTCTCCTTGGACGTGACGCCCAGGCCCTGGAGCGTCGCCTCGATGATCTCCTGCGACTCCCACAGATCGATGTCGCCGCCGGCGAGGCTGTTGCGGGTCCGCTCGATGTCCTTGAGGATCCCCGGGAACTCGCCGCCGAGATGCTTGATCCGCTGCTCGTCGGTCATCTTGCTGGCGAACGTCTCGAGGTCGTCGGTCGAGAACCGCGCGAGCATCGGATAGCTCTGGCGGATGGCGTTGCGCTGCGGGCCGTAGGCCTCGATGTCCTTGTTGGCCTCCGCGATCATCTTGCCCGCGGCCAGGGCCCCGGGGCCGCGGCTGCCGGCGAGCACCAGCGCGGAGTTCTTCTTCCGCTTGGCCGCGTCGAGCGCCTTCTGCACGGGGAACAGCTTTTGCGCGGTCTCGCGGATCAGCGTGACCTCGGCGTCGGGCACGCCGTCTTTGCCCTTGCCGAACTTGGACTGCTTCGAGCGCACCTCGCGCTCGCTGTGCGCCAGCGCTGCGAACGCGGTATCGCGCATCGCCGCCTCGAATGCGGGCACGATCATCTTGCCGTCGGCCTTCTCCATGTCCCCGCCGCCGGCGAGCGCGTCCTTGTAGCCCTGGAACGGATCGCCCGGGTCGCGCATGTACGCGTTCGGATCGGTCTTCTGCGGACCTTTGGCGCCCGGATCGAACTGGCCGGGGCGCTGGACCAGGTGCTCGTTGGTGACCAGCGCGACCACGCCGGGCTGGCATTGCGGCGGCTCGAACGTGGTGGTGGCCGCGCGCCCGCCGGTGGTGAAGCCGCTCGTCTCGTAGGCAAAGTAGCGGCCGTTCTCGAGCGTCACCGCGCCGGGCCTGTCGTTGGTCTGGACCAGCGCGAGCGCCGCGGCCTCGGACTGCTGCGGTGGGCCGAGCGTCCGCGTGGCCTTGACGTGCATCTCGTACGCCCCGCCCTCGTTGAGCGTCTTCTGGCGTGCGACCTCTTTGCCCTCCCATTGGCCCTTCAGCGCGCCGGTGGCGATCGCGGGATCGGCCTCGGTGCAGCGCTGCAGCTGGAACCCGGTGTCGAGGCCGACGTCGGCGCGCGGTGCGGCTTTCGTGGGGTCGGCCAGGCGCATGACGGCGCCGCGCGTCGCACCGTCGGCGTCGCGCTCCGCGGCCGCGCTCTCGCCGCCGATCGCGGCATCCGCGGCGCCGGGGCTGTCGCCGGCGCGACGCTGCTGGTGCACGTGGGCGAGCTCGTGGGCGAGCAGCGCGTCGCCGGTGGGCGTGCCGGGCTGGTAGGCGCCCGCCGCGAACGCGACGTTCGGTCCGACGGTGAATGCGCGCGCGCCCAGCGCGGCCGACTTGCGCGCGGCGACCTCGCCGGTGTGCACCCGCACGTCGCCAACGCTCTGGCCAAATGCGTCCTCCATCCGGCTCGCGGTGGCGCCGTCGAGCGCTTGCCCCGGGCCGAGCTCGCGCGCAACCGCGGCCGGCGACGAGCCACCGTCGGTGGTGAGCTGGCGCTGGGCCAACGGCCCGGTCGCCCCGGTCGGAGACGCCGGTGGGTGGGCTCGCGCGGCCGACGCCGCGGCCCCGAGCCCGGCGGCCAGGAGGTCGCTCGAGACGTCACCGCCGGCGCGCCACTTCGCGATCCCCGCCGAGAGCCGCTCGCCGATCGCAGGCAGATAGTCGCGCGCAGCCTTGGGCTGGGTCCCCGAGTACCGGCGCGCGAGCCGCTCGAGATCCTCGGCCGACGTCGACTGATGCGCCGCGAACCACTGCTCGATGTACGGACAGCCCTGGGCCTGCCATTCAGGGCCGAGCGACGAGGTCGCGGTGGCCTTCACGAGGCGCTCGAGCTCGACCAGGAACACCGCCCGCGTCATCTGCGTCGCTTGCGCCCGCCCGCTCTCGATGATCAGCGGCGTCGGGCTCTCGGCGACCACGTTCGCCGCGACCGCGTCGGCCTCGCGCTCCGCGGCGCTGTCGGCCTCGCCGACCTTGACCTTGCGCTGCGGCCCCGGTGACCCGCCGCGCTGCTGCACGGTGTGGGTCAGCTCGTGCGCCATGAGCTTGACGTCGTCGGCGCTCTCACCGGGACCGAGGAACACGTCGCTGCCGTGTGCAAAGGCGCGCGCTCCGAGCGCCGCGCTCGCCTGCCGCGCGTTCGGATCGCCGTGCACGCGCACGCCGCCGAGGTCGGCCCCAACGGCGGGCTCCACCCGCTCGCGGACGCCCGATGGCACGCTCGAACCGCCGCCCTTTCGTGCGACCGCCGCCGTCGCGATGTCGTCGGGCGCGGCGCGGCGCGTGTCGGCCTCGGGGCCACCCACGCCCGCCGTGAGCGTTCGCTTTCCCGGAGTCGCGGCCGCGGCCGCCGCCTCCTTCGAGGACGACACGGGGTTGTACTTCCCTGGAGCGACATCCCGCGAGCCGTGCGACTCCCCCATGCGCGGACGCTAACAAATTACGAATCACCTGGCGCAGGAATCACAATATGAATTCATGCTGTGCCGGACCCAGGAATCACGACATGAATCAGTCCCGCGACCCGTCCGGTGACAATCTCGGCGCAGGGATCGATCGCCAGCGCCAGCCGGCGCGCATCTTCGACGGGAAGGCCCGCCTCGCGCGACCACACGAAGTCCGTGCGGCCATCCGGAAGGATATGGCGCGTGACAGCTAATCCCTCGCTCGTCCTGCCGCTCATCGCTACACCCAGTTGTCGCTGGAGCGCTTCGAGCTCATGAATGTGTCCAGCGCGTAACAGCACATGTCGCGTTTGGCTGCGGGTCGTTATGCGCACACTGGCAATGATCCATAGAGCGGCGGTCGCCAGCCACGTGGCCACGCCGCGATGGAGGGCCGCCGCCACGATGCAGGTCGCGAGCGCCATCCACTGTGCTTCGCTGAGGCCGCGTGTGTAGCGCCGATCGCGATCCCCGCGCACCAGCTCCAGGTGAAACCGGACGACCGCGTATCCGACGACGTAGAGGGTGGCCGCGTCGCCGGGCTCGCCCAGCGCGATCGCGGCGGCGGCGGCACCGGCGAGCACCAGGCTCGCGGCTGCCTCGATCAGCTGCACCGGCACGACGGGCCGCCCCTCCCAGAACGCGGGAAACCCGACCACGACGTGCGCGCGCCCGTAGCGCACGCCCCACCGCCAGGGCCGGCCGTGACAGCAGGCCACGCGGAAGCAGCCCACGCGCCCCAACGTGAGAAACACGCCGATGCCCACGGTGACCACGTCGACCATGCGGGCGATGTCGGCGCCCGCGATCCATGCGCCCAGCGCACTGCACACCAGACATGCGCACAGCGCCTGATAGAACACGATGCGCTCGTAGCCAGCGCGGCGGCGCGCGATCGCGATCGTCGCGAGAAATGCCAGTGGCGGCACGCACACCGCCACGAGTCGCTGAACGACGGAGAACCCGAGCGCGGCCGCGAGTGAGCCGCTCACGATCGCGGCGATCCCATAGCCGGCGAAGCCCAGCACGGTGTATGCGCTACGGCCGGCGATCGTCGGATGTGTGCATCGGCCGAGCGCCAGCTCCCGGCCTCCGCCACCCGGACTGCGAACACCATCCAGCTTCATGCCTGATCTAAGCTATCGCGGTCGCGACCCGCCGTGAACGTCGCGGAGCTGACGCACAGCTGTGGCGGATCAGCCATCGACGTCGCCTACGGTCGCGCCGGCTGCGGCGCCTGTCGCCGCGAGGAGGACCCATGCGTACCCAGATCTTCGTTCGTCGTCGGCCCGCCCTGGTGGCCGCCCTGCTGGCCGCGTGCAGTGCACCGGCGCTGCTGCTCACCGAGGCGCGCTCCGACCCCGCGCGCCACGGCGACCGCCGCGATGGCTGTCCGCTCGTCGATCGCGCGATCGTGATCGGCCACCGCGGCGCCAGCGGTTATCGGCCCGAGCACACACTGGCGTCGTACACGCTCGCGATCGAGCTCGGCGCCGACTTCATCGAGCCCGATCTGGTATCGACGCGCGACGGCCACCTCGTGGCGCGCCACGAGAACGACATCTCGGGCACCACCGACGTGTCGGCGCATCCGGAGTTCGCCGCGCGCAAGGCGACCAAGATCGTCGACGGGGTGACGATCACCGGCTGGTTCACCGAGGACTTCACGCTCGCCGAGCTCAAGACGCTGCGCGCGCGCGAGCGACTCCCGGCGCTGCGGCCGCAGAACGCCACGTTCGACGGCCAGCTCGAGATCCCCACGCTCGAGGAGGTGATAGCCCTCGCGCAGCGCGAGAGCCAGCGCCGCCACCGCACGATCGGCATCTATCCGGAGACCAAGCACCCGACGTACTTCCGCAGCATCGGGCTCTCGCTCGAGGAACCGCTGGTCCGCATCCTCGACGCGCACGGCCTGCGCAGCAAGAACGACGCCGTCTTCATCCAGTCGTTTGAGGTCGGCAATCTGCAGCGCCTGAACCGCATGACGCGCCTTCCGCTGGTGCAGCTGATCGATGCGGCCGGCGCGCCGTTCGACTTCGTCGCTGCGGGTGATCCGCGCACCTACGCCGACCTCGTCACCCCCGCCGGCCTGCGCGACATCGCGCGCTACGCCGACGGTATCGGGGTTAACAAGAACCTCATCATTCCGCGCGACGCCACGGGCAAGCTCCAGGCGCCGACGACGCTGATCCGCGATGCGCACGATAACCACCTGATCGTGCACTCGTGGACCTTTCGCGCCGAGAACAGCTTCCTGCCGCTCGACTTCCAGATCGGCGCGCCCTCGAACCCGCTCTTCGCCGGCCTGCGCGGCGATTTCCCGGCCGAGCTCAAGCTGTTCGACGGCCTCGGGCTCGACGGCGTGTTCTCCGATCAACCCGATGTCGCAGTCGCGGTGCGCAGCGGCCTGGCGCCCTGCAGCCGTTAGCGCCGCGCGCCACACGAGCCAGGTCGATTGACGGCAGGTCGGACATCCGTCGGAAACCTGCGCGCGGTACGCTGCGGCGCCTCAGCCTCTGGCCGAAGGATCGCCCATGCCTCGCACTCCGTTCATCGTTGTCCTCGGAGCCGTCGCCGCGCTCGCCGGTCCCGGAGCGGCCGGCCCGGCCACCGGCAAGCACCACATCCTCAAGGCCACGCCCGAGGACGTGCAGTGGGGCTGGCTCGATCCACGCGAGAAGCCGCGGCTCACGATCGAGTCCGGCGACACGGTCTCGATCGAGACGCTGCTGCACTCGCGCGATCAGATCCACAAGGACGTCTCGATGGACAAGATCGTCGAGCTGCGCAAGGCCAACCCGGGCGGCGGCCCGCACTCGCTCACCGGCCCGATCTTCGTCAACGGCGCCGAGCCGGGTGACGTCCTCGAGATTCGCATCCTCAAGATCGTCCCCAAGAAGCAGGGCTTCAACTTCAACCTCCCGGGCAAGGACTTCCCGACGATCGGCGCGCTCCCCAAGGACTTCCCCGACGGCTACGTGAAGTACTTCGACATCGACTGGAAGACCAAGACCACCGCGTTCAAGCCCGGTATCGCGATCCCGCTGCGCCCGTTCCCAGGCACGCTCGCCGTCGGCATCGACCCCGATGACCCGTCGCCGCGCAAGGGCGGCGTCAAGGACGACAAGATGGCGCCGGTCAGCTCGCTGCGCCCGTGGAAGAACGGCTCCAACATGGACATCAACGAGCTCACCGAGGGCTCGACGATCTTCATCCCGGTGTTTCTGCCGGGCGGCCTGATCTGGACGGGTGATTCGCACTGCGCGCAGGGCAACGGCGAGGTCAACCTCACCGCGCTCGAGTGCTCGTTCGAGGAGATCCGCCTGCAGCCGATCGTGCGCAAGGACATGAAGCTCAGCTGGCCGCGCATCGAGACGCCGACGCACTACATCCAGGTCGGCTTCGACGAGGATCTGGGCAAGGCCTTCAACAACGCCCTCGCCGAGACCATCGACTTCCTGGTGAAGGTCAAGGGCCTCACCAGCTACGAGGCCTACGCGCTCGCGTCGCTTGCCGCCGATTGCCGCGTGAGCCAGGTCGTCGACGTCCGCAAGGGAATCCACTGCATGATACCCAAGAGCATATTCACCGGCCCCAGGCCGAGGAAGACGCCATGAACGGCGCGCGCGCCCTGATCCAGACCCTCGTCGACGCAGGCGTCACCGTCTGCTTCGCCAACCCGGGCACCTCCGAGATGCACTTCGTCGTCGCGCTCGACGAGGTCCCCGCGATGCGCGGCGTGCTCGCGCTGTTCGAGGGCGTCGCGACCGGCGCCGCCGACGGCTACGCGCGCATGACCGATCGCCCGGCCGCGGTCCTGCTCCACCTCGGGCCGGGCATGGCCAACGGCCTCGCCAACCTCCACAACGCGCGCCGCGCGCGCTCGCCGCTGGTCGCGATCGTCGGCGACCACGCCACGTACCACAAGCGCTTCGATGCGCCCCTCGAGTCCGACATCGAGAGCATGGCGCGCAGCGTGTCGGGCTGGTTCCGCGCCTCGCGCCGCAGCCGCGATCTCGCGGGCGACGCCGCCGACGCCGTGCGCGCCGCTATCGGTCCACCGGGCCAGGTCGCCACCCTCGTCCTGCCGGCCGACGTCTCGTGGTCCGACGGTGCCGCGGTCGCCGCCGTCCGCAAGCCCGCCGCGCCAACCCCGATCCCGGACGCCGCCCTCGCCGACATCGCGGGCGCCCTGCGCTCGGGCGAGCCCGCCGTGCTCCTCCTCGGTGGCCGCGCGCTGCGCGAACAGGGCCTCGTCAGCGCCGCGCGCATCGCCGCCGCCACCGGCGCCGCCCTCATCCACGAGACCTTCCCCGCGCGTCTCGAGCGTGGCGCGGGCCTGCCCACCGTCGATCGCCTCCCGTACTTCGCCGAGCAGGCCACTGCGCGCCTCGCCCCCTACCGCCACGTCATCCTCGTCGACGCCGTCGAGCCGGTCTCCTTCTTCGCGTACCCGGGCAAGCTCTCCGAGCTCCTCCCCCCGGGCTGCAAGGTCCAGCGCCTCGCCGCCGGCCCCGAAGACGTCACCGGCGCCCTCGCCGCGCTCGCCGAACGCCTCGGCGCCACCACCACGGCACCGCCGGTCGCCCCGGCGCGCCGTCCAGACCTCCCGACGGGCCCTCTCACCACCGAGGCCGTCGCCAACGCCCTGGGCGCCCTCCTCCCCGAAGGCGCCATCGTCTCCGACGAGGCCCACACCTCCGGCCGCTTCCTCGCCGGCGCCACCGCGGGCGCGCCGCGCCACGACTGGCTCACCCTCACCGGCGGCTCCATCGGCGACGGCCTTCCGGTCGCCGTCGGAGCGGCCGTCGCCTGCCCGGGCCGCAAGGTCGTCTGCCTCGAGGCCGACGGCAGCGCCATGTACACCCCCCAGTCCCTCTGGACCATCGCCCGCGAGCGCCTCGACGTCACCACCATCATCTTCAACAACGGCGCCTACGCCATCCTGCGCCTCGAGCTCCAGCGCGTCGGCGCAGGCGAGCGCGGCCCCAAGGCCGACTCCATGCTCAGCCTCTCGCGCCCCACCATCGACTTCGTCGCCCTCGCAAAGTCCATGGGCATGTCCGCCGGCCGCGCGACCACCGCCGACGAATTCGTCACCGAGCTCCGCCGCGCCTTCGCCGAGCCAGGCCCTCACCTGATCGACGCCGTCGTCCCCCCACTGCTGTAGCGATCCCGCCTACGGCTGGTCCGCAAGTGAGCGTGCTCGTCCGGATGGCTTATCCGCTCGCGGTTGTCGCGGCGTCGATGGGACCTCACGCACCGAAATCGGCGGGCCACCGCGTTTGTAGCCCTCGCGAAGGAGCCACGTTCGCGGTCGGTACGCGATGAGTGGGTCATACGTCGGAGGCCCGCGCCACAGAAACGGCCGGTCGCCGTACTCGTCCCAGCCGGGGAACAGGATGGCCGTCGAGAACGGGTCGATCTTCCAGCTCTGCGCCATCGCGGCGCGATCCTCGCGATGCTTACGCCAGTTGTTAAGTGGTTAACCGGCTCATTCAGGGCGGCATCATCGGGGACACGGGCCACGCCTGAGTTCAAGAAGTGGCGGCACCGTGGGTGGGCGGCGGAGAATCCGACCATCGGATGGAAAGAGTGAGGGCCCAGGTCGCCA
>DATIPJ010000483.1:0-1943 GCA_035472155.1 Kofleriaceae bacterium | reverse complement strand
GCGATCACCCGGGACGTGGTCACGGCCTGGTCTCGGCCAGCTGCTGCTCGAGGAGCTTCAGCGCGACGGTCATGAAGTCCTCCTCGGTCAGGATGCCGACGAGGTGGCCGTCCTGGAGCACGGGGAGGCAACCGTAGCGGTAGCGGCGCATCAGCATGATCGCGTCGAGCGTGCGGGTGTCGACGCTGACGCTCAGCACGTCGGCCTTCATGATCGTCGAGACCGGCGTGTCGTGCATCGAGCCGCCGTTGGCGAGGAAGCGCAGCACCGCGCGGTAGGTGACCAGGCCGACCAGGCGATGTTCGTTGTTCTCGACGGGGACGTGGCGGATGCGCTCCCAGCTCATGAGGTTGACGACCATCTCGACCGGGTCGGACGCGTGCACGGTGAACAGGTCGGTCGTCATGTACTGGTCGACCTGCTGGTAGTTGGCGCGGCCCTGCTCGGCCTCGTCGAGCCGCGCGCGCTCCCACTCGGCGACGGGCCGCCCGGTCTGCTGGCGCTGCACGGTGGCCGCGACCAGCGCGTTCGAGCGCTCGCCCGAGGTCGCCTTGTCCTTGAGCGCGTTCCACGACGACAAGAGCCAGCGCGAGCCGGTGCGCGCGGTGCGCACGCGCGCGTCGACGACCGACAGGTAGCGCTTGATGTCGGCGTCGTCGATCGCCTGGCGGCGCAGGCCCGCCTCGGCGAGCGGGATCAGGCGGTCGAGGATCAGGTGCGCCGCGGTCAGGTCCTCGCCGTCGAGCCACGTGAAGTGCGTGCCGAGCCCCTCGCGCGCCGCCGAGTAGAAGTTGGCGCCCGCCTGATCGAACTCGATGCGCCGCGTGACGTCCTCCTCGCGCGCCCCGAGCTCGTTCATCACGCCGAACCACAGCGCGCCGTTGGCGACCTCGTCGAGCACGCTCGGGCCGGCCGGCATCACGCGGTTCTCGATCCGCAGGTGCGCCTTGTTGGCCATCACGCCGTAACACGCGCGGTTCCAGCGATAGATCGTCCCGTTGTGCAGGCGCAGCGCCTTGAGCAGCGGGGTCTCGCCGCGCGCCAGCTTGGCCTGCGGATCCTCGTCGAGGTCGGTGCCGACCAGCGTGCGGAACCGCGCGATGTCCTCCTGGTAGATCTCGAGGACCGACTCGCGCACCCAGCGCGTGCCGAAGCTGACGCGCGCCTCGCTCTCGCGCAGGTGGTGCGCGTGGCTGCGCGTGTCGACCGCCTGGCGGAACAGCGCGATCCGCGTCTCCGCCCACAGCCGCCGGCCGAACAGCAGCGGCGAGTTCGCCGACAGCGCGACCATGGGGCCCGCGAGCACCTGCGCGATGTTGTACATGCGCGGGAACTCGTCGGGCGTGACCTGCAGGTGGACCTGGAAGCTCGCGTTGCAGGCCTCGAGCATCACCGAGTCGTGCCGGATGTTCAGCTCGTCGGTGCCGTTGATCGAGAACTCGAACGTGCCGCCGCGCATGTCCGCCATCGCCTTGTTGAGCGCGCGGTAGCGCGGGCTCGGAACCATGCCATCCATGCCCAGGTCGCTCTTGCGCAGGGTCGGCAGGATACCCATCAGCACCGGGGCGAGGCCGAGCTCGGCCGCCGCCACGCGCGCCTTGGCGACCAGCTCGTCGAGCTGCGCCTCCATGCGCGAGAGCCCGTTGCCCGCGAACAGCTGCGGATCGGCGTTGGCCTCGAGCTGGAACAGCCCGAGCTCGGTCGTGTAGTGCGAATCGGCGAGCTTCTCGAGCATCTGCAGCGACGCGCGCGCCGGCGCCCAGTGGCGATCGATCAGGAACATCTCCTGCTCGGCGCCGATCCGCCGCGGCCCGGTCTCGAGCATCCCGTCGCGCAGCATGCGATCGAGCGCGCGCAGGTCGGCGAGCATCGCGTGCATGAACTCGCGGCGCTTCTGCTCGTCCTGCTCGGCGCCGACGTCCTTGTGCGCCCGAGTGGCCTTG
>DATIPJ010000482.1:0-23024 GCA_035472155.1 Kofleriaceae bacterium | reverse complement strand
CCGAGCTGGCCCGTCGAGCCGCCCTCGATACGCTGGAGTCGGTGTTCGGTAGCAAGGGCGGCCGCGGCATCGCGCTCGCCGTCGCTGGCGGTGGTCAGGTCGGCCGGCCGCGCGGCGGTCGCGGTGCGAAGCGCACGGCGGCGGACCTCGAGGCGCTGTCATCGAAGTTTGCCTCTTACGTCAGGGCGAACCCCGGGCTTCGCATCGAGCAGATCAATAAGGAGCTCGGAACGACGACCAAGGATCTCGCTCTGCCGATCCGCAAACTGATCTCGGATGGGATGATCAAGGCCAAGGGTAAGAAGCGCTCGACTACGTACTTCCCGGGCCGCAAGGGCAAGAGCTGACCCACACCGGAGTCGCCTGGGTGCCGTCCGCGCCGTCCTGATGTCGGCGATGGCGGCACCTTGTGTCGTAAAATCAGATTCAGCGTCCTCGGGAGGGCGCCCCGGCCCCGATCGGGCCGGAACACCGAGGTACCACCGCGACCCGGGTCTTTCACGGTCAGCGGTCTGTCGAGGTACCAGTCGCACGATCGGTTGTCGCACGCGCCGCATCGCGCTGTGATGAGCTGAGACGGCGCCGCGAGCGGGCAGTGCTCGCCAGTGCCCGATCAGCAATCTGCGGGATCGATGGCACGCACGCTGATTATGTCGGCGAGCGATGACATCAGTTGCGGTCGATGCTCAATCCACAGCGCGGCCGGAGCACTCACGGCTCGTCGCGATTCTCGTCTATCTCCTCCGCATCGCGGCACGCGCGCGGCTGGCGCAGCTCATCGTGATCGGTAGCGCGATCTTCGCGCTCGCGCCCCGCCCGCCCGACGAGCGCGCGTGGACCCGCCCGGTCTGGTACCTGCCGTGAGTCGCTGCGCCTGATTCGCGCCGTTGCGTGCGCCCTGGCCCGCCGCCGCGCGACCGGGACGAACCGTGACGTCACAAACGCAGGCCGTGGGGATCGCGCCCGCTGCTACTATCGCGGTGATGACCGCCACCTCGATCGGCTCGATCGGTGACCTCGCGCTCCGCCACGGCGGGCGCTTGCGCGACGCCAAGCTGGCCTACGTCACGTACGGCACGCTCGCGCCGGATGGGCGCAATGCGGTGCTGCTGACCCACGGGTACACGAGCAGCCACCTGTTTGCCGATGATGGCCAGGCCGAAGGCTCGTGGGCGCCGCTGGTGGGCCCCGGCCGCGCGATCGATACCGACAAGCTGTTCGTGGTGTCGTCGAACATGCTCGGCTCGAGCTACGGCTCGACGGGGCCGGCCAGCCTCGATCCGGCGACCGGGCGGCCGTACGGCCCGGACTTTCCGCCGATCACGCTCGGCGACATCGTCGGTGCGCAGCGCCGTCTGCTCGAGCAGCTGGGCGTGCGCGAGCTGGTCGCCGTCGTCGGGCCATCGTACGGCGGGTTCCAGGCGTTCGCGTGGGGCCTCGAGTTCCCCGAGCTGGTCCGCGCGATCGTGCCGGTGACCACCGCGCCGCGCATGGCGGGCGGCATCGCCGTCGAGTCGCTGCGGGCCCGGATGTCGGCGGATCCACGCTGGCGCAGCGGGCGCTACGAGCCGGGCGCGATGATCGACACGATGACCGCGATCCGCCAGGACACGCTGCGTCGGTACGGCATCGAGGCGATGCTCGCCGCGCGCACCGCCGATCCGTCGGAACGCGCCGCCACGCTGTACGCGGTCGCCCGCGCCTGGGCCGAGGTGTTCGATCCGCACTCGCTGCTCGTGCTCGGCGCGGCGGCCAACGAGTTCGACGCCACGCAGAGCTACTTGCGCATCCGCGCCCGCGTGCTGTTCATCCTGTCGACGACCGATGCGCTGTTCCCGCCCACGCTCGCGCCCGAGGTGATGTCGGGCCTGCGCGCCGCCGGCGTCGATGCCACGTACCAGGAGCTCGAGAGCCCATACGGCCACCTCGCCCCCGGCGCAGACGCCGCCAAGTGGGCACCGGCGCTGACCCGGTTCCTCGCCGGGCTGGCGTGATCAGGCTGCGGCTGCGGCGCGCAGCGCATCCCACAGCGCCGCGACGTGCTCGCGCTCGGTGCGCTCGGCGCCGATCGAGATCCGCAGGATCTGCTGGCCGTCGAGCATGCTCGGCGTCAGGTACGCGCGGCCGGCCTCGTTGATCCGCCGGCCGATCGCCAGGTTGTGCGCGGACAGCGCGGCGTCGTCGAGCCCGGGCGGCGCGTGGCGCACGCACACGGTCTGCAGCACGACCGGCGCGAGCACCTGCCAGTGGGGCTCGCCCCGGATCTGCGTGGCGAGCCACTGCGCGTTATCCAGATCACGGCGCAAGCGGGCGCGGATGCCCTCGACGCCCTGGTCGAGCAGATACAGCCACAGCTTGAGCGCGCGAAACCGCCGCCCGAGCTGGATGTGCCAGTCGCGAAAGTTCGAGACCTGGCCATCCTGCTGCGTCCGCAGGAAGTGCGGATTGGTGCCCATCACGCGAATCAGGTGCTGCGGGTCGCGGCAGTAATAGGCGCTGAGGTCGAAGCCTGCCCCCATCCACTTGTGCGGATTGAGCACCAGCGAATCGGCGCGCTCGATCCCGTTCCACAGCGCGCGGCACTCCGGCAGGATCATCGCCGTGCCGGCCATCGCGCCGTCGACGTGCAGCCACATCGCATGGCGCTCGGTGATCGGCGCGATCGCATCGATCGGGTCGAACGCGGTCGTGTTGGTCGTGCCGGTGGTCGCGACCACGGCGCACGGGACCAGCCCGGCGGCGCGATCGCGCTCGATGGCGGCGGCCAGGGCGTCGGGCCGCATCGCGCGCTGCGCGTCGGTCGGGATCAGCCGCAGGTGCGCCCGCCCGAAGCCGGCGAGCACCGTCGCCTTCTCGATCGAGCTGTGCGCGTCGGTCGATCCGTAGACCGTGAGCGCCCCGCCCGCCTTCTGCAGCCCTGCGTCGCCGAACGCCAGGGTTTGCTCGCGCGCGCAGATCAGCGCCACCAGGGTCGCCGTGCTGGCGGTGTCGTGGATGACACCGGTCCACGCCTCCGACAGACCGACCATCTGGCGCAGCCAGTCCATCACGACCTCCTCGACCTCGGTCGCGGCCGGCGAGGTCTGCCAGCTCATGCCCTGTACGCCGAGGCCGGCGCACGCCAGGTCGCCCAGGATCGACGCGTAGCTCGTGATCGACGGGAAGTACGCGAAGAAGCCCGGGTGATTCCAGTGCGTGATACCCGGCAGGACATCGGCCTCGAGGCGCGCGATGAGCTCCCCCGCGGCGCCGCCGTGTGCAGGCGGCTCGCGTGGAAACCGGGCCTTGATCTCTCCCGGTTGCACCGGGCTCATCACCGCCCGGGTCTCGAGGGTCTCACGATACTGGGCGATCCAGTCGACCAGGGCATGGCCGAGCTGGCGAAACTGCTCCGCATTCATGCCGCGACGATACGATCATCGCGGCGGTGGCGGGCGCCCCGACGAGGCAAGCCTCAGTTGTTCATCGCGCCGGCGTCGATCCAGGCCGCGATCAGGTCGACCTCGGCCTGCTTGAGCGGCACCGCGGTCGCGGGCAGCGGCATCGGCGAGCCGCACGGTGCCGGCGTGGCCACGAGCTTGGAGTGAACCTTGTTGAACAGCAGGCTGTTCGCCGAGTCGCTGGGAGTGACGCGAACCAGCGGCGGCATCACCGAGGCGCAGGTGATGCCCGAGGTGCCGGCGCCGATGCCCGCGGCGTTCACGTTGACCAGGTTGGTGTAGGCGGCGGCCTGGGTGCTCATGTCGAGCATGCCGACCGTGACGCCACCGCCGCCCGGGCGATGGCAGCCGATGCAGCGAACGCCAATGATGCTGGCATACACATTCGTGAACGTTGGATTAAGGGTGTCGCAGGTGACCGTGACCGTCTGTGAACTGACGGTATTGCACGTTGCGCTGCTGGGCGACACCGTCACCGTGATCGTGACCGGGCCGGGAGTCGCCGGGCACGTGAACACCGGATTCGCGATCAGCGCATTGTCGAACGAACCGGCGGACGCCATCCAGGAGAACGAGACCGGGACCGAGCCCGCCGAGCCGGTCGCGGCCAGCGAGATCGGGGTGTTGACCTCGGTCTCGAGCGGCGAGGCGCTGATCGAGTCGAGGTTGGCACAGATCTGCGTATTCCCACCGACGACCACGGTGCCCTGTCCGGGCGGGGCGGTGGAGCAGTTGAGTGTCAGACTGACCAGCGACGTCGCTCCGGCGGTGATGTCGAATCCCGCCGAGCCGGTGCACGTGAACGCGCCGTCCACGGAGGTGGCCGAGAGCGTGATCGTGTACCCGGTTCCCGCAGGAATCGCGCCTGCCTGGAACGAGATTGTGTTGCTGAACCGGACGGTGACGCTCCCGGTCTTGTTGAACCCGCTTGTTGCGTTCGAGATTGTCCAGTTCACCGTGTTGATGGTGACGCCAGGGGCAATCTGCAGCTCCATTCCGATCGTACCGGTGTTCTCATCGGCGGCGCTGCCGACACAAGCGACCGTCGAGGTCGCAACCGCGAGCGCCAACGCAAGACCCGTCAAACCTAGTCGATGACTCATACGGGCTCCCTTCGTGCTTTTGCGCAGTCTTGCCGTTGCGTGTGCGATTGCGCAAGCACGCGCCCGTCGCGCGCCCCTGTGATCACCTGGCCAGCGCGATGCGCGCGAGTACCACTCACGAAACGGAACGGTCTGTTGAAGGTCTGACCGGCCGGTTGTCCGCGATGAAAAACTGATACGCCAATCCTGATCAGCTATCGTGCTCACAATCCACGTACACCTGGCCACCGCAAGGAGGTAGTCACGGACGCCGCCCACCGTGATGTCATCGGAACGACACCGGGGCGCGGTGCCTCGGTGATGCGCGTGCGCTCAGTCCGACGACGCCGCGAGCGCCCGAGCGCAGTTGTCGCGATGATGATCGGTCATGCCGGGGACATCGGCCGCGCGTGGGAGCTCGACGGCAAGCGCGCGATCGAGCACGCGTGCGTCGAGCAAGCGGTCGAGGTAGTCGAGGTCGGCGCGCGCGATCGCGGTCGCCTCGTCGGCGGTGAGCCGCGGCCCATGGCCAGGGATGACGTCGCGCACCGTGCGCAGGACCTCGAGCAGCCGCGCCAGCGTGGTGCGGTAGGCGCGCGCGTCGTCGATGAACGGGATCTCGCACGGCGACAGGTAGTCGCCGACCAGGAGGAGCTCGCCGGCGAGGAGCCCGAGCCCATCGGGGCTGTGGCCGGGCAGCTCGAGCGTACGCAGCGCGAGACCGCCGACGTCGCTGTGCTCGGACTCGGCGAGCCCGCGCAGCTCGGCCGGCCAGCGGTGGCCGTGCGGTCGCGGCACGTACCAGCGGGCGTCGAAGTCGCGCGCGTCGGCGAGATACTTGGCCGCGCGCGGATCGCCGCGGGCCACGTCGTCGGCGAGCACGCGGCTGACGTACACCGGCGCCCCGGGCAGTGCGCTGTGGCCCATCACGTGGTCCCAGTGGCCGTGCGTGAACACGACCGCCGCCGCGCGGCCACGCTCGGCGGCCCGCTCGACGATCGCGTCGAGCTCGCGCGGAAAGTACGCAGGATCGACCACGACCGCGCTGCCGCGCTCCGAAAGGATGGTCGAGTTGGTCTGCCAGATGCCGCTGGTCAGGATGTCGACGTGCACGCGGGCAGCTTACTCGCTGCCGGCGCCGCGGTCGTTGTCTTCGACCGTCCGGTCAGCGCGTCATGATGCGGTTCTGGCGCCAGACCGACTTGGGGACCTCGCCGTCGGCCGCCGACAGATCGATGCCGCGCTCGCGAAGGCCGGCCGCGGGCGCCGGCGGGCACGCCCCGGTGTCGCGATACGCGAGCGCCGCGGCGAGCCGCGCCTCCGCCGGATCGCCGAGCGCGTGCTGGAAGTCGTCGGCGACCGTGCAGCCGTGCGGGAACACGCCCGTGCCGCCGGGCACGAAGCCATCGGCATAATCGCCGAAGCCCTTGTTGTTCACGCCCTGGAACTGGATCGAGAAGTACGTCGTGCCGCAGTTGTCCTCCGGGTAGAACCCGTACGGCTTGCCGCAGGTGGTGGCGCCGATCTGGATCACGTCGACATCGACGCCCGCCAGGCCATTCATCACCGCCTCGCTCGCGGAGCATGTCCCCGGCCCGGTCAGGATGAACACGCGTGCGAGGCTCAGCGTGGGCAGCTCCACGCCGCTGACATCCGCGTCCGTGTAATTGAGCGTCGTGTGGATGAACGGCGTGGGGGCGAGCGTCATGTTGGTGACCGGATCCACCGTCGGGTGCTTGTCGTTGAACTGCTCCACCTCGAACGTCTTGTCGGTGGTGCGCGACGGCCCGGCGATCATGTAGCCGACCTGCGCGGCCATCGCGAGGTAGCCGCCGCCATTGTAGCGAATGTCGAGCACCAGATCGGTGACACCGGCGGCCGACAGCTGGGTGATCGCGTCGACCAGTCCCTTCTGCGCGCTGCCGATGTGATCATTGAACACCACGTAGCCGACCTTGCCGGTCGGCGTGCTGATCACCGGGTAGTTGACGACCGGCACGCTGGTGATGCTCGCCGAGGTCAGCGCGACCGTGCGCGGCATCGTGGAGCCGAGATCGATCACGGTGAACGTGTGGCTCTCGCCCGGGCCGGCCGGAAACAGGCCGTTGTTGAGCGCGTCGGCGTTGCCGGTCTCGAGAGAGACACCGTCCACGCTCTTGATCTCCGCGCCGCGCAGGAGCTGCGCCGCCGAGGCGGGCGTGTTGGGCTCGGTGTATGCGATCACCGCCTTGCGCGGCGGCGACGCGCTGAGCAGGACGATCTGGAAGCCGTAGCTCGCCTCGATGCCGCTCGTCGAGAGCTGCTCCCAGTCCGACGTGGTGTACGTGAAGTGGAAGCGATCCTTGGCGCGGCCCGACTTGGTGCTCGCCGGCGTCTTGAGGACGTTGAAGTAATCGAGGGCGGTGGTGTACTGCTTGGGGTCGTTCGCCGGGACCTCGCTGTACCAGAGGTACGTGTCATCGGTCCACGAGCGCAGCCAGAGCTGCTCCTCGAGCAGCGAGCCTTTCTTGTCGGTGAACGTGTCGCCGGTGAACGGATCGGTGCCCGACCGCGGCGACGCGCACTTGCCCTCATACGTCTGCCGGGGCTCGATGGTATCCGGAACGCCCTGGTCATCCCCGCCGCAGGCGGACAGCGCGAGTGCCAGAGGGATTCCCAGGACAAGACAGGGAGCCGAACGATCAGCGAAGCGGCGCATAGGTCCTCGTGGACCCGAGCCTAGCATCACGACCTTATGCTCGACGAGCACGCCCCACGATAACGCGCACTGTCAATGTGTCACGCGGGCCTCAGGGCGCGCCGTGCCGTGAACGCACAGATGAGCCCGAACACCATGTGCATGATGACGCTCATTGAGACCCAGACCACATTGTCAAACTTCGGCATGCCAACTGCTGAGAGCGGGAGCACGACCAGGTTCATGATCAGATAAAGCAGCACGCCGTAGGCAACCCCGCACGCGATCGGCCGGCGAGTGAGCGCATCGACCCTGCGGCTGACCAGGTAGTAGGTCACCGCCATCGACACCGCGATCGTGTAGTGGAGCAACACGCCGAGCAGCGCGGTCGGGGTGCCGCCCTCGAAGCTCGCGGTGCCGAGCACGCCGCGCGCGACCGATTGCATGACACGAATCGGGGAGACTCCATAGCCGATTCCCCAGAACGAGGATGCGAACAACAGATCTGTGGTCCCGAGAATGAGGCCACCGACCAGGACGACGGCGCCGCGCCACCGCGGTGCCTCGACGACAGGAGAATTTTGATAATGCACAGCAGTGCCAGTTAAACAACGCAGACTATGTATGTCCATCTCGAATCTTGAGGATTCAGCGAACGATTGGCTGCACCCGGCGCGCAGCTCGCGCGCGATGCGCCGCAGCTCGCTGCACCAGCGAGCGGCCCTCGACATGCGAACGGCGGTGCGCAGCATGAGACACAAACGGACGGTCGAAGCTGCGACCCCGCGTCGAATGGGTGAAGATGCCTCCGCCATGCCGTCGCTTCTCATCGCCCCGCCGCTCCCTGCCGTCGCTGCCCCGTCGGCCCGTGCCATCACCGCCCCGCTGGCGCCGCTGGCCCACGCGATCGCCGCCTCGGCGCTCCTCGCGATCGCCGCCGTCGCCGCATGCGCGCCGCCTCCGCCCACCGCGCCGTCGACGCCATCGCAGCCCGCTGCGGCAGCGGCTCCCGCACCATCGGCGGCCGCACCTGCGCCGAGTGCGCCTGCCGCGCCGCCGGCCACGCCCGCCCCCGCCGCGCGCCCCGAGCCCAGGACGGTGCAGAGCTACATCCGGGTATCCACACCGCGCGTGGTGCTCACGCACGTGCGCGTCATCGACGGTGCCGGCCACCCGCCCGCCGAGGATCGCAATGTGCTCGTCGAGAAGGGGAAGATCGCCGCGATCCAGCCCGGTGCCGATGTGGCATCGAGCCCCGATACCACCGTGCTCGACCTGCGCGGCTACTCGGTGATCCCCGGACTGGTCGGCATGCACGATCACCTGTTCTACATCGCGCGGCCGAACTTCGACGAGCACTGGAGCTCCGAGCCACCGGTCCAGGTGCCGGAGATGATGTTCTCGTCTCCGCGCCTCTACCTGGCGGCCGGCGTGACCACGATGCGGACCACCGGCAGCGTGGAGCCCTACACCGATCTCAACCTCAAGAAAGAGATCGACGCCGGCAAGCTGATCGGGCCGCACATCGACGTCACCGGGCCGTACCTCGAGGGCTCCGACAGCCCGTTCCTGCAGATGCATCGCCTGGCCAGCGCCGACGAGGCCCGCCAGTTCGTCAACTACTGGGCCGACCGCGGCGCGACATCGTTCAAGGCCTACATGCACATCACGCGCGCCGAGCTCAAGGCCGCGATCGATGCCGCGCACAAGCGCAAGATCAAGGTGACCGGCCACCTGTGCTCGGTGACCTACGAGGAGGCCGCCGATCTCGGCATCGACGACCTCGAGCACGGCTTCTACGTCAACACGCAGCTCGATCCGGGCAAGCAGCCCGACGTCTGCCCGCCGACCGCGGGCGCACCGACGTTGACCGCCATGGCACCCGGGAGCCCGGAGGCGACCGCGCTGATCGCCAAGCTGGTCAAGCGCAAGGTCGCGATCACCTCGACGCTGCCGGTGTTCGAGTCGAGCGTCCCCGGCCGCCCGCCGCTGCGCCAGCAGCTGCTCGATACGATGACCCCCGCGGCGCGCCAGGCGTATCTGTATGCGCGCAACCGCCCCGCGTCGCTGCCGCCGCGCGCGTTCGATCCGGCCAAGCTCCTCGAGCGCACCATGGCGCTCGAGCGCGCCTTCGTCGCGGCAGGCGGGCTCCTGATCGGCGGCCCCGATCCCACCGGCAACGGCGGCGTCTTGCCCGGGTTCGGCGACCAGCGCGAGGTCGAGCTGCTCGTCGAGGCCGGGTTCTCGCCGGTCGAGGCGATCCAGATCGCCACGCTCAACGGCGCGACCTACCTCGGCCAGCAGGACAGGATCGGCAGCATCGCCGAGGGCAAGAACGCCGACCTGGTCGTGATCAAGGGCAACCCGGCGCAGAACATCGCCGACATCGAGAACGTCGAGATCGTGTTCAAGGACGGCGTGGGCTTCGACTCGCCCAAGATCTTCGAGTCGGTCAAGGCGCGCTACGGCCAGTACTGAGCTGCTAGATCGGCGTCAGCGAGAAGTTGACGCGAACGCGCGCGCCGTCGCCGGTGAGCGTGATCGTGACGTCCTTGCGCCAGCCGGTCTCGAACGGGTTGACCAGCGCGTCGTCACCGATGTTGTCGTCGGGCGATAGCGTGTCCTGGTCGGTGAGCTTGGCGTGCAGGCGGATCGCCTGGCCGGCGTGCGGCGAGACGTCGATCACCGCCTCGGCGATGGGTGCGCCCGTCCCGAAGATCGCACCCTGGTGGATCTGCACGAAGTGCCCGCTGTCCTTGTCGAACAGCGTGGCCAGGTTTGTGCCTTCGGCGGTGATCTGGCCGTAGAGCTCGAGGTCATCGCCGGAGTCGCCGCCGGCGCTGTCGACCGCGATGCTCTGCAGCGTGACGCGCACGCGCTGCGAGACGCGCTCGCACTCCTTCATCTCGTAGTCGGTGGTGAACGACATCCGCGCGGGCGAGTTGTCGCGCAGGTACGACAGCTTGTAGGCGATCGGCGCGCCCGGCGACTGCCGCGAATAGTTGCCGCCGGTCTTGATGAAGTCGATCAGCGCGCCGTAGCTGTCGATCGTCTGGACCGCGGTGCCGGCATCGCCGCCGAGGATGAACGCGGTGATCTTGCTCTGCGAGATCATGTCCTTGTAGGTGACCGAGACGTCGCCGCGGATGTCGACGCCACCGGAGTACGCGAAGTCGAGCGCCGCCGACATCTCCTCGGCCGAGTACTGCGATTCGAACGTGAACAGCACCAGGCGACCGTAGGTCACCGACGACACGTAGACCGGCGGGTGCTGCGCGTCCATCTTCGCGGAGACGGCGGCCAGCGTGGTACCGGCGGCGAACAGCGCGCTCGGCGACGCGGGCGCATCGAGATCGACCGTGTAGTACGCCTGCGTGTAGCGGACGACGTAGCGCGAGCGGGTCTGCTGATTCGACCAGTCGAAGCTCGACTTGAGGCTCGCGATGCCCAGGCCCCAGCTCGCCTCGACGCCGAGCGCCATGTTGAGCTGGTTCTCGGAGTGGACCTCCTCGATCTCGGAGTACAGGTTCGCCGGCGTCGAGCCCGTGATCTCGCTGTCGAGGATGCCGGCGAGCGCGTCGCGCACCGACGACAGGCTGGGCGACGGCACGACGGCGAGCTTGCTGCCGGCGAGGTTCTCGAGGCTGACCGAGATCGTCGCCGGCGCGCGCGGCACGACGATCTGCGTGAACAGCCCGCTGAGCACCGAGTCGGCCCCGATGATCGCGCCCGGGTACAGCGAGTCCGAGTTGACAGCGTAGGCGACGATCCGATCGTACTGCCGCGTCTCCTTGAGCTGCTGCGTCGTGCAGGCGTAGTCGCCCTCGCGCTGCATGGCCGATGCGGTGCCCTCGGTGACCGAGGGTGCGTCGACCGGCAGGTACGGTAGCGCGCCGACATACGCATCGATCTGCGAGGATTCGTTCGATGGCTCGGGCGGCGATGACTCGGCCGGGCTCTGCGCCGACGAGCATGCAGCCAGAGCACACGTGATCAGGAGCCGGGTGCGCATGGGCTTGCACTCAGCAAGCGGTCCGCCATGGCGCAGCGGCTGTGTCCGGTCACTTGCGCGGCGGTGGCAGCGCGAGTGTTCGGGTCTCGCGACTCCATCGCACCGTACAGTGGCTAGCCGGCGAGCCATCTATTCTCCTGTAACGACACATGCCGTCACCTAGTCGATCGTGGCCGCGTGCGAGTGACGGCCAAAATGCAGCAGACTCAGCGTTGGATGTGCGGTGTATGCGAGCGTGCCCGGTTTCGGGACATTCAGTGCTCGCGTCTGCGCGGCGCGACGCCGAGCGACGCATAGAGCTCGTCGGGGTCGTAGGCGACGCCGCGGGCGATCACGAGGTCGGTGCGGCGGATGGCGGAGATGTCGCGGGTCGGGTCGCCGTCGACGAGGACCAGGTCGGCGCGCTTCCCGGCGGTGATCGAGCCGGCGTCGCGGTCCTTGCCCATGACGCGCGCGGCGCCCAGCGAGGCGAGCGCGAGGACATCGGGCGCCGGGATGCCGGCCTGGGCGTAGAGCTCGAGCTCGCGCGGATAGGACAGACCGGCGGCGTCGGTGCCAGCGACGATCGCGACGCCGCGATCGTGGGCGAGCTTGATCATGCGCAGCATCGCGGCATACGACGCGCGGTAGGTCGCGCGCTTGCTGCCCGGGGCATCGAGGCCGCCCGGCCCGCCCCCGCCGCGCTCGATCTGCGACGGCAGTCGGCCGCGGAACGGCACGAGGTAGGGCGTGAGATCGCCGGGCTCCGAGGTGAAGATGCCTTCGTAGATCGCGACGGTCGGGTCGATCACCGTGCGGTGTGCGACGAGCAGATCGAGAAACGAGCGGACCTCGGGGCTGGCGAGATCGAGCGACGCACCGCGCTCGGCGACGCGCGTGACCCGCAGCTGCGTACGCGTGTCGTCGTCGGGGCCTGCGAGGAACTGGAGGAACAGGAAGTTCACGTGCTGGAGCTCGTCGAAGCCGGCGTCGACCGCCTGCGCCGCGTTCATGCCCGTCGGCACGTGGCCGCTGACCCGCAGGCCGCGCTCGTGCGCCGCGCCGGCGATCACCGGCACGAGCGCGGGCGGCACCGAGCTGTAGATCTTGATCTGCACGAAGCCCTGGTCGGCGTAGCGCTGCACGGCGGCGCGCGCTTCGTCGGCGGTCGCGACCTGCACGCCGATCGGGGCGGCGAGCTTGCCGGCGCCGTCGATGAAGCCGGCGCGCAAGACGGTGGGGCCGAGCTCGCGGCCCGCGGCGATCCGGGCGATCCGGGCGCCCAGCTCGTCGGCATCGTTGCCGAGGTCTCGCACCGTGGTCACGCCCGCGGCGAGCTCGGCCACGCCGTCGGTGTCGCGCAGATGCACGTGCATGTCCCAGAAGCCGGGCAGGAGCGTGCGTCCGCGGGCGTCGATCACCTGCGCGCCGGCCGGTACGGCGGCCCGCTCGCCGACGGCGACGATGCGGTCCCCGACGACGACGACCGTGGCGTCGGGGAGGACCGTGCGGCGCTCGGCGTCGAACACGCGGGCGTGGGTGATCGCCAGTCCCGCCGCCGGCGGCCGATGGGCGAGCTGCTGCGCGAGCCGCTCCGCCCGCGCGGTGAGCCACGTCTGATCGGCGGCGAGCAGCGCCGGTAGCGTCGCGGCCGCGCCATCGCGGACGATCGAGACCCACGACGAGGGGCGGGCGAACAGCTCGAGCTCGTCGTCGAGCCAGACCAGCTCGGGTGCGAAGCCGATGCCCGCGACGGCGATCTGATGCAGACGGCGGCCGGCGATCTCGACGATCGTATCGGACTCGATCCACGCCTGGCCCGCCGGCAACAGCGCGCGCTTTCGGTCCGGTGCGCGCAGCAACGCGCGGACGAGATCGACGTCGAGGTCGTGGTTCTGCGGGATGTAGAACCCGGCCCCCGCGGCGGCGTCGCCGTGCTCGCCGGCGGAGCTCCAGACCAGCCGGCCGTCGCGCTCGTCGAGCCGCTCGACGACCGGCTGGTGCTCGTACGCGTGGCCGGTGGCGCGGAAGTGGCGCGGCGCGCCGGTGGCATCGACGCGGAGCTCGGTGGTGACGTCGGGGCCGCGGCCGCGATCGTGGAACGCGACGTGGGTGCGCCGCGTGCCATCGGCCTCGACGCGGATCTCGCCGGCGCCCGACGGGTGGCCGCTCGTGATCACGGCGTAGGTGAGCACGCGCGCTCCGCCGCCCGGTGCGCGCGGCGAGGCCGGCGTGCATGCAACCACCGTGGCGATCGAGGCGGCGAAGACGATCGCGAACTGCATGCGTCGACGTTCGCACGCGTGCGGCGACCACACAACGCGCCGGCGGTCAATCGCCGAGGAGGACCATGCTGGCCTCGGGGCCGACCGACAGCGTGAGCCAGCCGTCGACCCAGGCGAGCGGCTCGTCGCTGGTGGAATGCCACGACGCGAGCGCGACCGGCAGCTGCCAGAGCGGAATGCGCACGGTCGCAGGCGCCGCACCGCGATTGACGACCACGACACAGGCCGACTGCTCGACGAAGCGGCCGAACGCGAACACGTCGCCCTCGGCGACCAGTGCGTGATACGCGCCATGGCGCAGCTCGCTGCGCGCCTTGCGCAGGGCGATCAGCGCGCGGTAGTGCGCGTGGAGCTCGGCGTTCCAGCGCGTGCGATCCCAGTCGAAGCAGCGCCGGCAGTCGGGGTCCTGGGCGCCCTCGAGCCCGATCTCGTCGGCGTAGTAGATGCTGGGCGCGCCCGGGTACGCGAGCAGCAGCGTCACGGCGAGCTTCATCCGCGACGTGCGCGCGCCGACCAGGGTGAAGAACCGCGGCGTGTCGTGGCTGTCGATCAGGTTCAGCTGCGCGAGCTGGTTGTCGTACGGGATCCGGCCGCGCGCCGCATCGAGCCAGGCGGAGAATTCGCCGGTGTCGAGCTGGTTGGGCAGGTGCGAGAGGTCGCGCCCGGCGAGCCACTCGCGCACCGGGTGGGCGAAGCCGAAGTAATTCATCGCGCCGTCCTCCTGATCGCCCTGCAGCCAGCGCGTCGCCTCGCTGAAGTGCTCGCCCATCACGTAGGCCTCGGAGTTCTCCTCGCGCATCGCGGCCCGGAATGCGCGCACGTACTGCGCATTGTTGGTCGCGCCGCTGCCCTCGCCGAGCATGTGGATGACGTCGAACCGCCAGCCATCGATCTGGTACGGCGGGCGCAGCCAGTGGCGCAGGATCGCGTCGCTGCCGCCGTACATGCGCTCGCGCAGCTCCGGCGAGCGGTAGTCGAGCACCGGCAGGTGTCGGTGCCCCTTCCAGCCATGGTGCTCCCCGCGGCTGTCGAACGAGTACCAGCTGCGCCACGGCGAATCGGCCGCGGTGCCCGCGCCGGCGGTGGCGTGCACACCGAACAGGTTGAACCACGGGTGATCGACGCCGGTGTGATTGATCGACGCGTCGAGGACGAGCCGCATCCCGCGCGCCCGCAGGCCGGCCGCGAGCGCTGCGAGCGCCGCGTTGCCGCCGAGGTGCGGATCGACCTGGTCGTAATCCTCGGTGTCGTACTTGTGATTACTGCCTGCCGTGAAGATCGGATTGAGATACAGCGCCGTGACGCCGAGCTCGCGATCGAGATAATCGAGCTGGCTCCGCACGCCGATCAGGTCGCCGCCGTAGAACTCGCGCCCGCCCTGCATGGCCTCGGGCAGCTCGCCCCACGCCTTGGCGACCACGGGCTGGCGGCGCGTGCCGGTGACGTACTCGCCGGTCCTGACGGCGATCGACGGGTCGCCCTGGCAGAACCGGTCGGGGAAGATCTGATAGAAGACCTGGTCGCGCACCCACAGCGGCGGCGTGCTCGTGCGGCTCACGCGGAACATCTGATCGCGGTGCGGCAGGCGCGCGTGGGGGCCGTCGCCGGCGAGCCAGTGCTGGCGGCCGGCCTCGATCACGACGAAGCAGTACACCGTCGGATCGTTGCTGCCGTCCCAGGGGAGATGGGCCTCGAACCGGTGCAGCACGCCGGTGCGCCCCGTGCGCTGCATCGGCACGCGATGCGCCTCGTTGTCTGGCTCGCAGCGCAGGTAGGTCTCGAGGCCCTCGCCGCGCTCGACGAACAGGCTCACCCGGCAGCCGGATGGCGTGCGCTGGAGCCACGGCTCGATCTGTGGATGAAGCAGGAACATCGGGCAGAACGCGACGATACCTCTCCAGGGCGCTCCGAGCGACGCGCGGGACGAAGACCGGTACGAAAGGCCGGCACGAAAGGCTTGGCGGGGGCCGCGTTCCAGGTGAGGATTCCCGCGACCGAGCGGCCCCCAACGCGGCCGCGACGGCAGGAGGTACAAGCGATGCCAGCGATCGAACTCTCGGGCCCGATTTCCGCCGCCGGGGCCGACGGCGCCAAGGTTCTCACCAAGGAGGCGCTCGCCTTCGTGGGCGAGCTAGAAGCGCGGTTCGCGCCGGTACGCGCGTCGCTGCTCGAGGCGCGGCGCAAGCGGGACGCCGAGATCGCCGCCGGTGCTTCGTATGGCCTGCTACCGCAAACGGCGGCGGTGCGCAGCGGTGACTGGAAGGTCGCGCCCACGCCCGACGACCTGCAGCGCCGCCACATCGAGATCACCGGACCGGTCGAGCGCAAGATGATGATCAACGCGCTCAACTCCGGATCCGATGTGTTCATGGCCGACTTCGAGGATTCGCTGTCGCCGACGTGGGACAACGTGGTCACCGGGCAGGCCAACCTGATCGATGCCGTGCGCCGGACGCTCGCGTTCACCTCGCCCGAGGGCAAGGCGTACGCGCTGAATCCGAAGATCGCGACGCTGCTGGTCCGCCCGCGCGGCTGGCACCTGACCGAGAAGCACGCCACGCTCGGCGGCCAGCCGGTGTCGGCGAGCCTGTTCGACTTCGGGCTGTACTTCTTCCACAACGTCCGCGCGCTGATCGAGCGCCAGACCGGGCCCTACTTCTATCTGCCCAAGATGGAGAGTCACCTCGAGGCGCGGCTGTGGAACGACGTGTTCGTCGCCGCGCAGGAGGCGCTCGGCGTGCCGCGCGGCACCGTGCGCGCCACCGTGCTGATCGAGACCCTGCCCGCGGCGTTCGAGATGGAGGAGATCCTCTACGAGCTGCGCGATCACGCGAGCGGGCTCAACGCCGGCCGCTGGGACTACCTGTTCAGCGCGATCAAGAAGCTGCGCGACCGGGCCGGCATGCAGATCCCCGACCGGGGGCAGCTCTTGATGACCGTGCCGTTCATGCGCGCGTACACCGAGCGCCTGGTGCGCACGTGCCATTCGCGCGGCGCGCACGCGATGGGCGGCATGGCGCCGTTCATCCCGAGCCGCAAGAACCCCGAGATCAACGCGGCCGCGCTCTCGAAGGTCCGCGACGACAAGCTGCGCGAGGTCAACGATGGCTTCGATGGCACGTGGGTCGCGCACCCCGATCTGGTGCCGACCGCCAAGGAAGTCTTCGACGCGGCGCTCGGCCAGCGGCCGCACCAGAAGGACCGCCTGCGCGAGGAGGTCAAGGTCGCCGACCCCGAGCTGCTCGATCTGAGCGTCGCGGGCGGCAAGATCACCGAGGCCGGCGTGCGCAACAACATCAGCGTCGCGCTGCAGTACATCGCGGCGTGGCTGGGTGGCAACGGCGCGGTCGCGATCTTCAACCTGATGGAGGATGCGGCGACCGCCGAGATCTCGCGCGCGCAGCTGTGGTTCTGGGTGCATCACAGCGGCAAGCTCGACGACGGGCGCGTCGTCACCACGGCGCTCTACCGCACGCTGCGCGACGACGAGGCGCAAAAGCTCGCCGACCTGCCGACCGCGGCGCACCTGCCGCCGGCGATCAAGATCCTCGACGACCTGGTCGAGAACACGAGCTTCGTCGAGTTCTTGACGTTACCGGCGTACCGGTTCCTGGACTAGCCGTGGAAGCCGAGCCCGCTCCCCCGCTCGCGCCGGCGCTCATCGCCCGGTTCGCGGCGATCGTCGGCGATCGCAACTGCATCTGGAGGCCGGAGGAGCTGCGGACCTACGAGAGCGACGGGCTGACCAGCTTCCGCGCGCGGCCCGGCGTCGTCGTGCTGCCGGCGACGCGCGCCGAGGTCGTCGAGGTCGTGCGGCTGGCGTACCGCGAGGGGCTGCCGATCGTGCCGCGCGGCTCGGGCACCGGGCTCTCGGGCGGCGCGCTGCCGGTCCCGGGCGGCGTGGTGCTCGGGCTGTCGCGCATGAAGCGCATCGTCGAGATCGACTTCGACAACGGCTGGATGCGGGTCGAGCCCGGGGTGATCAACCTCGAGCTCTCGAAGCGCCTGGCGCCGCGCGGCTACTACTACGCGCCCGATCCGTCGTCGCAGCAGGTCTGCACGATCGGCGGCAACGTCGCCGAGAACTCGGGCGGCGCGCACTGCCTCAAGTACGGCTTCACGACCAACCACGTGCTCGGGGCGACGATCGTCTCGCCCGATGGTGAGGTCGTCGAGCTCGGCGGGCCGGTCGCCGATCCGATCGGCTACGACCTGCGCGGCGCGCTGGTCGGCAGCGAGGGCACGCTCGGCGTCGTCGTCGAGGTCGTGGTGCGCATCCTGCGCAAGCCCGAGGCGACCCGGACGTTCTTCGCGACATTCCCCTCGACCGACGAGGCCGGCAACGCGGTGTCGCTGATCATCGCCGCGGGTATCGTGCCGGCAGCGATCGAGATGATGGACCGGCTGGCGATTGTCGCGATCAAGGCGGCGACCGGCGTCGATTGGCCCGACGTGGGCGCGGCGCTGCTGATGGACGTCGATGGCCCGAGCGCCGAGGTCGAGCACACGGCGGCCGAGGCCAACCGGCTCGCGCGAGAGGCCGGCGCGCTCGAGATCCGCGTGCCGCGCGATGCCGCCGAGCGCGACACGATGTGGCGCGGACGCAAGAGCGCATTCGCCGCGGTCGGGCGAATCAGCCCCAACTACGTCGTGCAGGACGGCGTCATCCCGCGCTCGGAGATCGCGCCGGTGCTGCGCGCGATCGAGGGCCTCGCCACGCAGAGCGGGCTCCGGATCGCCAATGTCTTTCACGCCGGCGACGGCAACCTGCATCCGCTCGTGCTCTACGACGCCGCGATCCCGGGCCAGGAAGAGCTGGCCGAGAAGACCGCCGGCGAGATCCTGAAGCTGTGCGTGCAGAGCGGCGGTTCGATCACCGGCGAGCACGGCGTGGGTGCCGACAAGGCGATGTACATGGGCGAGATGTTCTCCGACGCCGACCTGGCGACGATGAACCTCGTGCGCTGCGCGTTCGATCCCGAGGTGCGGATGAATCCGGGCAAGGTGTTCCCGACGCCGCGGCTGTGCGGCGACCGACCGGGCATCTACAAGGCGCACGCCACGGAGGTCGCCGGGCTGGCGGGCCGCGGATGAGCGCAGCCGCTGTCGACGTTCGAGACGACGATGCGATCCTCGGCGTGCGGCCGCGCGTGGCGTATGCACCGGCATCGGTCGACGAGTGCGCCGAGGTCATGGCGCTGACCGCGCGCGAGCGGATGAAGATCGGCTTCATCGGCGGTCGCACAGAAATGGCGCTCGGGGCACCACCGCGCGCGCTCGACGCCGTGGTCCGCACCGAGCGACTGGCGCGCATCCTCGAGCACGTGCCGGCCGACATGGTCGTCGTCGCCGAAGCAGGGGTGACGCTCGCGGCGCTGCAGGCGGCGCTCGCGGCGCACGGCCAGCAGCTCGCGATCGATCCGCCGCTGCCCGAGCGTGCGACGATCGGCGGCCTCGTCGCGACCGGCGGGTTCGGCCCGCGCCGCGCGCGCTACGGCACGATGCGCGACCTCATCATCGGCGTCACGCTGGTGCGCGCCGACGGCACCGTGGCGCGCGGCGGCGGCAAGGTCGTCAAGAACGTCGCCGGCTTCGATCTGCCCAAGGTCGCATGCGGCTCGCTCGGCACGCTCGGGATGATCGCCACCGCATCGTTCCGGCTGCATCCGCTGCCCGAGGTCTCGACGACGGTCCTGGTTCCGGCCATCACCGCCGACGCGGTGGTTGCCACGGTCGCGGCCGCACGCGCGGCGCAGCTCGAACCGACGAGCGCCGTCGCGCTGAGCGCCCCCGATGGCCGGTTCGATCTCGCCCTGCGCTTCGAGGGCTTCCGCGGCGGCGTCGATCAGCAGGTGTCGCGCATGGTCGAGCTCGCGCGCGCGGCGGGTGCCGCGCCGAATGCCGCAGCGAGCGCCACGTCGACCGCGGCGCCCCAGCCGCTCTCCGGGGACGCCGCCGCCGCGTTCTGGCGCCGTCACGACGCGGTGCGCACCGCAGCGGCGCTGCGCGTCCGATTCGCGGACCTGCCGACCCGGTTCCCGGCGATCGCCGCGGGCCTGAGCAAGCTCGGCGACGTCGCCTGGTACGCGACGCTCGGCATCGGCTTCGCGGGCGGCGCCGTCACCGACCCCACCGCGGCAACCACCGCGATCTCCGCCGCACGTACCCAGCTCGTCGCCGGCGGCGGCTCGCTCGTCGTCGAGACCGCGCCCGCCGAGCTGCGCGCGATCGATCCGTGGGGCCCGCCGCCCGGCTCGTTCGCGATCATGAAGCAGCTCAAGCAGCGTTTCGACCCCGATGGTCGCCTCAACCCAGGCCGCTTCGTCGGAGAATTATGACCGCACCGCGCCGGCTGCTCGACGAATGCGTGCACTGCGGGTTCTGCCTGCCATCGTGCCCGACGTACCAGTCGTGGGGCGAGGAGATGGACTCGCCGCGCGGCCGCATTCACCTCATGAAGGCGGTGGCCGAACGCAAGGAGCCGCTGACCGCGGCCACGGTCGCGCACTTCGACCGCTGCCTGGGCTGCATGGCATGCGTCCCCGCGTGCCCGTCGGGCGTGAAGTACAACCTCCTCATCGAGGACACCCGCGCCGCGATCGAGCGCACGCATCGCCGCACGCTCGCCGATCGCACGTTCCGCGGCATGATCTTCGCGCTGTTTCCGTATCCGCGGCGGCTCAAGCTCGCCGTGCTCGGCCAGCTGATCTATCAACGCATCGGCCTGCGCTGGCTGGTCCACCGCCTCGGCCTCACGCGCCTTCTGCCCCGGCGGCTGCGCAACATGGAGGCGCTGATGCCGCCGGTCTCGCTGCGCCAGCTCACCGACCGGCTGCCCGCGCACCAGGCCGCCGCCGGCGCACGCCGTACGCGCGTCGCGCTGCTCCCCGGCTGCGTGCAGCGCGTGTACTTCCCCGACGTCAACCAGGCCACGCTGCGCGTGCTCGCGGCCGAGGGCTGCGAGGTCGTGATCCCGCCGGGCCTCGGCTGCTGCGGCGCGCTCTCGCTGCACGCCGGCCGCGACGACGAAGCCCGGCGGTTCGCCCGCGCCGCGATCGCCACGCTCGAGCGCACCGAGGCCGACGCGATCGTCGTCAACGCCGCGGGCTGCGGCTCGTCGATGAAGGAGTGGGGCCACCTGTTCCACGACGACCCCGCGTGGGCCGAGCGCGCCGCGAAGATGGCCGCCAAGGTCAAGGACATCAGCGAGGTGCTCGCGTCGCTGCCGCCGGTCGCGCCGCGCCATCCGCTGCGCGTCAAGGTCGCCTACCACGACGCCTGCCACCTCGCGCATGCCCAGCGCATCCGCAGCCAGCCGCGCGCGCTGCTCTCGGCGATCCCGGGCCTCGAGCTCGTCGAGCTCGACAGCGACAGCTGCTGCGGCAGCGCCGGCGTCCACAACCTGCTCGAGCCCGAGAGCGCCCGCGAGATCGGCCAGCGCAAGGTGGAGAGCGTGCTCGCCGCCGCGCCCGAGCTGCTGGTCAGCGCCAACCCGGGCTGCACGCTGCAGATCCAGATGCTGTTGCGCGAGCAGGGCAAAGACATCCAGACCGCGCATCCGATCGAGGTCCTCGACGCCTCGATCCGCGGCATCACCCCACCCGCGTGGGGCCGATCGTAGCGATCATCTCGGCGCGATCGTGGCCACCACCGGGCGGTGGTCGGAGGTCCCGGCGTCGAGCACGCGCGCCTCGCGCGCCGAGAGCCGGGCGTCGATCATCACGTGGTCGATGTCCATCTTGAGGAGATCGAAGGGCAGGCCGCGCACGACGGTCTGGTAGCGCCACGTCTTGGGCCCGGCCGTCGCCACGCGTGCGAGCCCTTGCTGCGCGAGGAACGCGACCGCGCGGCCGCCCGGGTCCTCGTTGAAGTCTCCGGCGACGATCGTCGGCGTCGAGCGATCGAGGCCTTTCCAGTGCGCCTCGATCTCCTTGCGGCGGACATCGGGCGTGGTCATGTAGCCGCGGATCCAGCTGCCGCGATCGAGCGCCGGCCGCAGATGGACATTGAGCAGCTGCAGCGCGCCGAACGGCGCGGTCACCACGATGCGCTCCGCCGGAAACCACGCGCCCGTCCCCGGCGGCGGCGCCCACAGCTCCTCGCGGGTGATCGGCAGCTTCGAGAGCACGGCGAGGCCACCGGCCATGCGCGTGTGGATCCGGAATGCGCGGTGTGGATAGCGGTCGGCGAATCGCTCGAGCAACGCGTCGCGCCAGCGCTCGGAGACCTCCTGCAGCAGCACGATATCCACGTCGGCAACGGCGATCGCGTCGAGCGTCTTTCCGAAGTCAGGATTGGCGTAGTTGAGGTTGTAGGTCATCAGTCGCAGCGCACCGCGTCGTGCGTCGGCCACCGGTATCACCGCGCCGAGAACGAGAATCACCGAGCACAACAAGGACCGCATTCTCGACGATGACCCGCTCATGGGCCCCTGGCCAGGGGATGTAGGCGGTGTGCCGACCCCGAGGTGTCCGAGCATGCGAGCGCGAGGGGAGATCAGCCAGACACTGATCGAACGCACCCGTTTCATGTTTCCAGCGCTTGTTCTAGGTTCGCTGCACCAGGGTACTTCGCTCTATATCCCTTCGAGGAGGGCAATTACGGTGTATCAGCAGAATTACGACCCATTTGGGAATGTGTTCCTGTCCACCGTGGTGGCTGCAGTGCCCATCGTGGTGCTGCTCTATTTCATCGCGCTGCACCCGCACCGCGATGCCCAGGGCAATCGGCACCTCGGCATCACGGCGCCCTATGCCGCCTTCCTCGGCGTGATCGCCGCATTCCTCGTGTCGTGCCTGGCGTTCAACATGCCGGTGACGTCGGCGATCTCGGCGTTCTTCTACGGCACGCTGTCGGGCTTCATCGGCATCATCTGGATCGTCATCGCGGCGATGTTCCTCTACACGATGACGGTCGTCACCGGGAAGTTCGAGATCGTCAAGGAATCGATCATCCACATCTCGTTCGATCGCCGGCTACAGGTGCTTTTGATCGCGTTCTCGTTCGGCGCGATCATCGAGGGCACCTCGGGATTCGGCACGCCGGTCGCGATCGCCGGCGCGATCATGGTCGGCCTCGGCTTCAAGCCGTTCCAGTCCGCCGTGCTGAACCTGATCGCCAACACCGCGCCGGTCGCGTTCGGCGCGATCGGCACGCCGATCGTCACGCTGGCCTCGGTCAGCCAGCTCGACGCGCTCACGCTGTCGACGATGGCCGGCCATCAGCTGCCGTGGGTGTCGCTGCTCGTGCCGTTCTGGCTGGTCGCGCTGTTCGTCAAGATGGAGGGCGGCACGTTCAAGGAAGCGCTGCAGGTCTGGCCCGCGGCGCTGGTCTCGGGCGGCAGCTTCGCGCTCATCCAGTTCCTGGCCTCGAGCAGCGAGGCGTTCTATCTCACGACCGACGTCGTCTCCGGCGTGATCTCGGTGATCGTGACGGCGCTGTTCCTGCGCTACGTCTGGCATCCCAAGAAGCGCTTCCTGCTCCAGTCCGAGCGCGGCGCGGGCGCGTCCGCCGAGATCAAGGACTGGAAGTACAAGTACGGGATCGGGG
>DATIPJ010000481.1:0-9838 GCA_035472155.1 Kofleriaceae bacterium | reverse complement strand
GGACTCGGTCAGCGTGAGCTCGGTGCGCCGGGCATCGGCGTCGGAGGTCCTGCGCGCGACGTGGCCGGCCTCGACGAGCCGGCTGACCACCACCGAGACCGAGCTCTGGTCGGTGGCAGTGCGCTCCGCGAGCTCGCGCAGCGATGCGCCCGGGCTCTCGGCGACCTGATGCAGCACGAACAGCTGCGCGCCGGTGATGCCGAGCGTGTCCTGGACGACCGACGACGATAGTCGGAGCGCCTGCGTGATCCGGCGAAGTCCGTTGAGGACTTCGTTGAGGTGCTCAGCTCGGCGCCGCGACTCCATGGGAGCCCATTCATCATAGCGCGCCTGGCGTTGCCGGGCCGGTTACCGACGCGATGGCGCGATCGGTGCCCGCGCGGGCGTCGTCCGGACCGGCGCGTGCCTCATCGCGCGGCGCCCCGTACCGAGCGGGATGACCAGCTGCGGAGCTGGTCTTGCAGTCGCGTGAAGAATCGTTCGTTGCCGGCCCGGCGGTCGAAGGATCGGGCGGAACGCACGTCATGCAGATCGACGGGGGACGAGCGGCGGTGAGGAGAGGTGGGACATGACGTCGGTGGGGGCGCGCATGTGCTTTGCGGGCAGCGTCAGTGCGCGCGTGCGAAGCGACGTGGCCCTCGCCCTGCAGAGCGCCGGGCTCGAGCTCGCGCGGCCCCACGACGGCGATCCGCAGATCCCGAGCCTCGTCGTCGTCGAGGGAGCGACGGCCGATGCGCTCGATGTGGTGCGCGCCCAGAGCGCCTGCGTCCCCGATCGCGTGCTGGTCGTTGCTCTCTGCGAGGGCGCGCTCGAGCCCGGTGGCGCGCTCCAGCTGATCGCGGCCGGCGCCTCCGACGTCCTGGTCGACGCGACCTGCGAACGGGTGGTGGCGCGGGTGGCAGCGCGGCTCGAGCGCTGGGCGGCGATCGACGCGCTGCTCGCCAGCGAGGCGGTCGCGCGCACGCTGGTCGGCGGGAGCCCGGCGTGGCGGCGCGTGCTGCGCCAGGTCGTCGAGGTCGCGCGGTTCACCGACGCGCCGGTACTGGTCACCGGCGAGACCGGCACCGGCAAGGAGCTGGTGTCGCGCCTCATCCACACGCTCGATCCGCGCACGGTCAAGCGCGACTTCGTGGTGCTCGACTGCACGACGATCGTGCCCGAGCTATCGGGCAGCGAGTTCTTCGGGCACGAGAAGGGCTCGTTCACCGGCGCCGTCGCGGCGCGCAACGGCGCGTTCGCGCTCGCCGACGAGGGCACGCTGTTCCTCGACGAGGTCGGCGAGCTACCGCTGACCCTGCAGGCCGAGCTGTTGCGCGTGGTGCAGGAGCACTCGTACAAGCGGGTCGGCGGCAGCGTGTGGCAGACGGCGCAGTTCCGCCTGGTGTGCGCGACCAACCGCGAGCTCGAGCGCGAGCGCGACGAGGGCCGGTTCCGCGCCGATCTGTTCTACCGGATCTCGGGCTGGACGTTCCGACTCCCTGCGCTGCACGAGCGCCGCGAGGACATCGTGCCGCTCGTGCGGCGCTTCCTCGCCGATCACCTGCCCGACGGCGCCGCGCCGCCCGATCTCGACGACGCGGTCCTCCTGCACCTGACGCGGCGCACGTTCCGCGGCAACATCCGCGAGCTGCGCCAGATCTGCGCGCGGATCGCGCACCGCCACGTCGGGCCCGGGCCGATCACGCTCGGCGACCTCGGCAGCGACCTCACCGAGGCGGCCGAGCTCGACGACGCCGACTGGTGCGACCAGGCGTTCCACCGCTCGATCGACAAGGCGATCGCGATGGGCATCGGGCTCAAGGAGATCGGGCGGATCGCCGAGGATGTCGCGGTACGGCTCGCGGTGCACCGCGAGAACGGCAGCCTGCAGCACGCCGCGCGCCGGCTCGGCGTCACCGACCGTGCGCTGCAGCTGCGCCGCGCGTCGTCGCGCACGGCCGAGCTCGCGACCCCGGGCGACAAGACCGGATGAGCCCCAGAAAGTTGCCGGCGAGCACCGCGCGCTCGTCGGCGGGCGCGAGCCCGAGCGCGTAGATCTTCTCGAGCTCGACGCCGGGGTGGAGCCAGGGCCCGTCGCTGCCGAACAAGAGCTTGCGGGCGCCGGCGCGCTCGACCGCCTGGGCCAGCAGATCGAACCGACGCACGCCCGCGCTGTCGGTGAACACGTTGGGGTGGCGGACCAGCTGGTCGATCATCGCGAGCTGCGCCCTCCAGTCGTCGGCGAAGCTGCCGAGGTGCGGGATGATGAACGCGACGTCGGGGTACTCGGTGGCGAGCAGCTCGACCTGGGCGACCTCCCCGGCGACGTCGTAGAGGACCGGCACGCGGTGGCGGCGCGCAGCGTCGCAAACCTCGCGGCTGATCGGCGCGTCGTGGCGGTGGACCTTGATGCCGACGAGGCCGAGCTCCTCGATCGCGGTGCGGACCATGGGCGCGACCCGGCCGCGGTCGCGGACCGCGTGCACGAAGCAGAACCCCCAGAACCGGTGGGGCGCGCGCGCGACGATCGCCGCGATGCCCTCGTTGGCGCGCTCGTAGTCCGACGAGAACGCCGCCAGCAGCACCGAGTGCGTGATCCCCGCGGCGTCGGCGCGCGGGAGATAGTCGTCCAGCGACGCGTCGGTGTCCCACGGGCCGGTCAGTCCGTCGCCCTTGCCGGCGTGGCAGTGCATGTCGATGATCATCGCGCCATCTCCTCGAGGAATGCCGCGCTGGTAGCGATCGCCTTGCCGAGCATCGCGAGCGAGTAGCGCTCGTCGGCGCCGTGGGGGTGATCGTCGGGTAGCGCGAAGCCCATGAGCACGGTCGGGATGCCGAGCCGCTCGGTCAGCGCCGACACCACCGGGATGCTGCCGCCTGCGCGCACGAACACCGGCTCGGCGGCGAACCCCCGGCGATAGGCGCGCACGGCGGCGCGCGCGACCGGGTGGTTGCGGTCGAGCACCACCGGGGCGGCGCGCATGCGCTCGCGTGTGCGCAGCTCGAGCCCGCGCGGGACTGCGCGCGCGAGGTGGTCGAAGACCGCGCGGTGGACGCGATCGGGACACTGGTCGGGCACCAGCCGGATATCGAGCTTGGCCTCGGCGCGGGCCGGGATGACGCCCTGCACACCCGGGCCGGTGTAGCCACCGATCAGCCCGGCGACCTCGATCGACGGCCGGATCGTCGCGCGCTCGTAGCCCGAGAACGCCCGGTTGCCGGCGAGCGGGCGCCGCCCGGCCTCGGCGCGCAGCTCGCGATCGCTCGGGCCCGCCGCCTGCATGAACGCGCGCTCCGCGGGTCGCTCGGCGACCACATCGTCGGTGAACCCGGGTACCGCGGGGGCGCCCCCCGGCCCGTGCAGGCGGGCGAGCGCGCCGATCAGCACGCGCAGCGCGTTCTGCACCGCTCCGCCGAAGTTGCCGCTATGCAGATCGGGATACGGACCCGATACCTCGACATCGAGATAGAGGTCTCCGCGCAATGCATAGGTGATACTCGGCCTCCCCGGACCCAGAATGGCATTATCCGATACCACCGCTGCGTTCGCTGTCAGATAGCTTTCCAGTCTTGATAATAGATCTGGCAAGCTCGGACTGCCGATCTCCTCTTCGCCCTCGATCACGAACACCAGATTGACCGGCAGCCGCCCGGTCAGCGCGCGCACCATCTCGATTGCCTTCAGGTGTGCGAACAGCTGACCCTTGTCGTCCGAAGCGCCCCGCCCGTACAGCCAGCCATCGCGAACCACGGGCGCGAACGGCGGCGTGCGCCACGCCGAGGCCGGGCCCGCCGGCTGCACGTCGTAGTGGCCGTTGATCAGCACCGTGCGCCGCCGCGGATCGCGGCCGATCCGGCCGACCACCACCGGGTGGCCCGCCGTCGCGATCACGCGGGCGTCGCGCGCGCCGAGCCGCCCGAGCTGCCGCGCGACCCAGCGAGCACATGCCGCGAGGTGCGGCCGCGCCGCCGGGGACGAGCTCACGCTCGGGAACGCCACCATCTCGGCGAGCTCGCGCGCGAACCGCGGGGCATGCGCCTCGAGGTACGCCGCGACCCGCGACGTCATGATGGCCGCGCGGGCCGGACGTGCAGCAGCTCGACCCGCCGCGGCGCGAGCACCCTCGTGACCAGCCACACCGGCCGGAACCCGAGCCGGGTCAGGAACACCGGATAACGCGTCACCCGATGCGTCGCGCGGCGCGCGCGCCCGATCAGCAGATCGACCAGCCGCACGCCGGGCCGGATCGGCGGACCACCCCTCCGCTGCCCCAGCCGCCGCCGGAGCCGCCGCACCCGGAACACCGGCATCACGATCGAATATCCATCTCGCGTCCGCATGACACCCTCCCCCGCCGCTCAGGACTTGCCGTCATTGCCGCCGGTGCGGCTCGGCATCAGCGCGCGCGGCGGCTGCGTCGACAGCGACGGCATCCGCACGGACTGCACCGGCAACAGCTTCTGCATCTGCTGTGCGAGCCGGCGCTGCAGGTGCGCCGACGGCGGCAGCGTGCGCAGCTGGGCCTGCTCGGGCATCGTCGGGTCCGCCGTCAGGTCGACCCCGGTCACCGCGCGATACGCGTGCAGGTAGCCCTGGACCTCCGAGCGCCAGAACCGCGCCCAGTTCGCTCCTTGCTCGGCGTTGAACGCCTTGCTCCACGCGCCGAACCGGATCGCCAGGAGGATCTGCTCGCCGAACACGCCCAGATCGCGGAAGTGATAGACGCTGGTCTCGGTCCAGCCCTGGATCTTCTTCATCGCATCCACGCGATCCATCCACGGCTCGGAGTACGCCACCATCACGCGCGTGGGCAGGAACTCGCGCATCTCGGGCCGCGCGAGGATCCACTGCTGCATCAGCATCTCCTGGCGCGCCATCGACGGCAGATCGCCATACTGGTTGTGCGAGCCCTCGGTGAGGATGATGTGCACTTCCTTGAGCGCATTGAGCAGCGGGAAGCCGTCGGCGATCACCGTGGTGTCGTCGTCCTCCTTGTAGAACACCGACGCCAGGTAGATGAGGTTGTGGAACGCCTCGATGAACTTCGAGCGCGTGTCGGCCGCGCGCATCGTCGGCACCGCCTTGCCGACCAGCCCGATCCCGTACTGGTGGTTGTACTCGTAGGCGCGGCGCTGCACGGTCAGCCGGTTCTGCTCGTCCTGGATCAGGCCCCACAACAGATTATTGAGCGGCCGCAGCGGATCGATCTCCATGTTGGCGAGCGGATCGCGATCCGACGAGCGGATGTTCTGGAACCGGAGCAGGATCGCGTTGATCGCCTGCATCAGCATCCCCTCCTCGTGCCAGTACGACCAGATCAGCTCGAGGAAGCACGGGCTGACCAGCTTCTGGCGCAGGATGCGGTACGCCGCGGTCGTCAGCTCGCGGTCCCTGGGACCCAGGTCGACCGGGGCATCCTTCAGCTTGTCGAGGATGAGCCCGTAATACGGCAGGATGTTGCCGTTCTCGCCGGGGGGCACGGCGATGTGCTCGAGGTATGCCGCCCACAGGCTCGGCGTGATCTGGGCGAAGTCGATGCCGTTGCCCGACAGCTCGAAGTCCGCCGAGACTTCGGCGACGATGTTCGCGAAGTCCTCGACCCGCAGATCGACACCGCACTTGGCCATCACGAACACCTCGGTCGCAGCCTTGAGCAGCGCGTAGCGATCCGAGCCGGTGAATGGCAACAGCGTGAAGGTCGGGTCTCGGTCGCCCTCGATCCGGAGCGAGCTCCCACCGGTCGCCGTCTTGTATTCGTCGAGCACCCGCGCATTGCCGGCGGGATCGACGGTGTCGCTCGACGGGGTCGTGATGTCGCTGGACCGGATCGACCCCGCCGTCATGACGTCGTCGACGAACGCCTTGTACGTTCGGAAGTCGAGCTGATTGCAGCTGTGGCGGATCGCCACCCACAGCGCCACGTCGGGCGTCATCACATGGGTGGCCCGGGTCAACGCGACCTGGGCGGCCCGCGGCTTATTGTTGATCTTGAAGTATGCCATCGTCGTATCTCCTTCCGAGCGCGCGCTCGGGGCGGTTCAGGGCTTGTGTTTGGAGGGCGGGGTGGTCGCGGTCGCGCGGGCGGCGTCGAGCGACTTCTTCTGGACCTTGGCACTCGGGTTCGCGACCTTGGGCATGAACACCAGCCGGACGCCGGTCCCACCGCCGTCCAGGGGGACGCGCAGGCCGCCCGCCGCGATCTGATCGAGTGACACGTCGGGATCGTCGACTTCGAGCGCGATGTCGAACTGGACGGGCTCGTCCGACAGGACCCTGTCGTCGGAGGCGACGACCTTCCTGCGGAAGGCGATCGCGAGGTTGGTGTCGAGCTGCCACGTGGTCGCGACCTCCGGCGGATCCACGGTGTTCTCGGTGATCCGCACGTCCACGTCGATGAAGCCGTCCTTGAACGCACCGGTGTTGAGCTTGCGGAGCCACGGCAACACGAGCGTGGGCTCGTGGGGCTCGTGGCTGGTCGTCGCGATCACGACCGACCCGAGATCCTGAAACGGCCCGCCGTCGGAATCGTCCACGCCGTTGAGCGTGAACCTGAATGCGTAGTGATCGTTGAGCCACAGCGCGACGCTGTCTTCGTCGATCTCCAGCGTTTCGGAGCGCACCTCGGCATCGGGGCCGATCGCGAACAGCGCATCGCCGACCGCGATGTCACCATTCTTGATCTGCTGCTTGAGCATCGCCGTCGTGCTGGACGTGGCGCGAAACGTGGCAGTCGCGACGAACGCGATGTCCTGACCGCCGATGATCTCGGAGCGATCATCGCGCAGGCGCTTCACATCCACATTGGTGACTTCGAGATGGATACAGCTCTGATCGATGAGGCTGTCCAGTACTTCGTAGGTCAGCTTTCGGTTCTGCATGGTCTGCATGGCGTGGACACCTTTCTATTGAATCCATCAGACGAGCACCGGCGTCGCGCCGCGGATGCGCGGCGGGCAGTGCGCGGTGGTCTCGAGCGAGCTCTTGAGAGCCCAGTACGTGAGCAGGTCCGACAGTGCGCGCGCCTCGGCTTCGGGGGTCATCTTGTCGTCGGCGCGCGCCTGGCCGATCACGGCGAACACGTGGCACGGGCCGGCCGTCTCGACCAGCTCGGGCCGCGCGCGCCAGGTCTCGAGCTGCGACTGCAGGCGCTCGGGCCGGATCGCATCCGACGACAGCACCTCGCCGAGCGCGGCGCCGCGCAGCATCTGGGGCCGGTGCTCGCCGATCAGGGCCGCGAGCTCTCCGAGGATGTTCGCGCAGCGCGCGATGACCTCGGCCACCTTGCGGTCGACGCCGGACGGCGGATACATCGCCTCCCAGACGTTCGCCAGCCGGCGCCACTGCGGATGCGGATACAGGTGATCACCGAATGCGCAGCTCGCCTTGACGCGCAGCCACGGAATCGGGTGCGGATCATGCAGATCGAGCCGGAACACGAACTGCTTGGGCAGGCTCAGCACGGCCATGAGGCCCAGCGTCGCGCCGACCCCGATCCGCGCCACCGACCAGAAGTCCGCCGCGATCTCCGAGATCCACTTCTCGAACCAGCCCCACGCCGGCGCGCGCGACGGGTCGCTGCGCTGGCGCTCGTGCAGCTCGCTGCGCAGCGACGGCAACAGCTTCAGCATCGCGGCGCCCTGGTGCCCGACCTCGTGGACGAGCGACGACGCGATCCCGCTGCCGATCATACGCTCGCGCGGAATGCTGATCACAGCCACCGGGTTCGACTGCCCACCGGGCAAACGAGTATACGCCCGCCGGATCGCCGCACCGTGGTTGCGATCCAGATAGCAAATGATCGGCGGCGCCTTGAAGTAGCGCCCGGGCAGCGCCAGCGCGTCCGCCGCAACGTCGTCGAGCCCCGCGACCCATACCCCGGTCTCGTGCTCGCTGCGCTGACCGAGCACCGCGGCGAACACATCGAAGTGGCGGATGATCGTGTTGAACCGCAGCCGCAGCACGTTGAACCGGCGCTGCGCGTGCGCCGCGGTCGGCGGTGTCCCCGGCCGGCGCAGCCACGCGAGGTACGCGCGCACCATCCGGGCGAGGTCGCGGCGGCCACGCGCCAAGAGCGTCTCCACGCCGGTCTGCGCCGCGGGCGACACCGTCGCCGCGCTCACCATCGGCATCTTGAGCGCGAACGGCGACAGCCGCTCGATGCGCGTGAGGAGGGCGCGCGCCTCCTGGGCGAGCAACGCGCGAGCTCTGGAATCGCAGGACATGGTGATCACAGGGGTCGGTTGATCCGCATTCGCGACGACGACGCGGGAGCTCTGGCCGCGCATGGCTCACACGCCGGTGAGCACGATGTGGCGGCCGCGGCGAAACCACCGTCCGCCGCGCGTCGAGACCGGGTAGCTCCCTCCCCAGCCCGGCTCCGACTCGCCGCCCGCCGCTGCGGGCTCGACCGCCGACGCCGCGCCCGGGTCGGCGCCCACCACCGCGCCGGGCTCGACATACGTCGTCCCACCGCCGATGACGCGCGAGCCATTCGTCCGCCGCACATACGTCGTACCGCCGCCCGGCACGCGCCGCCCGCGATACGGGCCCCGCGTGCGCCCATGGCTGCCGCATGTGCGGCAACCCGCGTGGCCGCGAACCAGGCCGGGCGCATACACGCGCGCCGCGGCCGTGAACGCCTTGCGCGCAGTCGTCTGCGGCGCTGCGGCACGTGGCGAGCGCGCCGCCGAGCTCAGCGCCGCGGCACCCAGCCGCGTCACCTGGCGCGCCACCTCGAACTCGCGGTCCTCGTGACTGAGCCCCTCGAGCTCGAGCTCGAACAACCCACTGGCGATATTCCCCAGCCCGCCGCCGATCTTGGCGCCGAGCGGCCCGCCGAAGAACCCGCCCACTGCGGTCCCCGCAATCGGCAGCGCCTTCTTCGCAAACCCCTTCAGCATCCCGCCGAGCGCCTTCCCGGTGGGCGAGCGAATGAAGCTCTTCGCACCGCGCATCACCGAGCTGGCGAGCTTGCCGAGGAAGTACTCGAGCTCTGCCTCGCTCGATACCTCCAGCAGCTCGGACGCGAGCTCCATCTCCTGCGCCTCGTTGAGCGGGCTCTCGGCCTCGTGCTCGTGCTCATGCTCATGCTCGTGCTCGTGCTCGTGCTCGTGCTCCGCCTCGCCGAACAGCGTGCCGAGGAAAGCCTCGCCCTCCTGCTCGTGCTCCGCCTCGTGCTCGTGCTCCGCTTCCATCTCCAGCTCTCGCTGCGTGCGATCGATATCGTGCATCGCTCGACTCCTTGTGAGTTCGTTTAACCAGGTTCGCTCGCAGCTCGTGCAACCCCAAGACCACCTCGCGGCTCGCCGTTCACGCCCGATTCGCTCCATTCGTCCGGGATCCGGACGAAGCGCGCTTCGGACCCCACCGTCCACGCCGCGATCCGCCGAAATCTACTTCGCACCGTCCGCGATCGGAACCCCGCGGTAGGCCGCCACTTCGCCATCTGGCACCGTCCGGGTCACTCACCCATCGGGGTACAATCAGCACGTGCCAGCCGACCGCGAGCCCGATGAGCTCTACGCGATCCTCGGGCTCGCGCCCGACGCTGACGTCGAGGACATCCGCCGCGCGTACCACCAGCTGGCAACGCGCTGGCACCCCGATCGCGCCGGGCCCGACGCCACGTTCATCTTCCAGCGGCTGTCGGCGGCGTACCAGGTGCTCGTCGATCCCCTCTCCCGCGCCGCCTACGATCGCGAGCGCCGAGCCGGCTCCGGACCGAGCGAGCCGGTGCCGCCTGCGCGCCGCGCGCCCGGCGTGATGATCCGCCGGCTCAGCTCGCCTATCAGCGTGCTACTCGCATGCGGGATCGCCGAGCGCGCCGAAGACGGTGCGATCGTGCTGCACCTCGAGCCC
>DATIPJ010000480.1:0-5423 GCA_035472155.1 Kofleriaceae bacterium | reverse complement strand
TGAACTGGTCGGTGGTGTCGGGCTACCTCGGCGTGCTCGCGGTCGGCGCGTGCCTGCTCATGATCGCGGGCGAGTTCGATCTCTCGATCGGCTCGATGATCGGCTTCACCGGCATGGTCGCCGCCATCCCGGCGGTGCACTTCGGCTGGCCGGTCTGGCTGTCGATGGCGATCTCGCTCGCCTGCGCGCTCGCGCTGGGCTTCATCAACGGATTGCTCGTCGTGCGCACCGGCCTCGCGTCGTTCATCGTCACCCTCGCCTTCCTGTTCGTCCTGCGCGGCCTCACGCTCGCATTCTCGATCATCGTGGCCGATCGCACGATCGTGAGCGGCATCGGCGACCTCGCCGAGCACGACCCGGTCGCGCGCCTGCTGTTCTCGGGCACGTTCGGCGATGGCCTGTTCCGCGCGCTGGCCGACCTCGGCTGGATCCGTACCCTCGATGACGGCACGCCGCTGGTCCGCGGCATCCCGAAAGTGCTCCTGTGGTGGGCCGTGCTCGCCGTCGCGTGCTCGTTCCAGCTCACGCGCACGCGGTTCGGCAACTGGATCTTCGCGGTGGGCGGTGACGCGAGCGCCGCCAAGAATGCCGGCGTTCCGGTCGCGCGCGTGAAGGTCTCGCTGTTCATGTTCACCGCGTTCTGCGGCTGGCTGTTCGCGATGCTGCAGATCTGCGACGTCGGCTCTGCCGCCGCCGACCGCGGCCTGCAGAAGGAGTTCGAGGCCGTCATCGCCGCGGTGATCGGCGGGAGCCTGCTCACCGGCGGCCACGGCTCGGTGATCGGCGCCTGCTTCGGCGCGCTGATCTTCGGCGTCGTGCAGATCGGCATCACCTACACCAACGTCAATGCGGACTGGTTCCGCGTGTTCCTGGGCCTGATGCTGCTCGTCGCCGTGCTGTTCAACAACCACGTGCGCCGCCGCGTCACGCGAGCGAGGTGACATGGCGCCCGCGGAGCACATCCTCGAGCTCGAGGGCGTGAGCAAGGTCTTCGGCACCGTGGCCGCCCTCCAGGACGTCAGCCTCCAGCTCCGGCGCGGCGAGGTCCACTGCCTGCTCGGCGACAACGGCGCCGGTAAATCGACGCTGATCAAGATCCTCGCCGGCGTGCACCCGCCCAGCGCCGGCACGTACCGCGTCGATGGCACGCCCGTCGCCTTCGACTCGCCGCGCGACGCGCTCGATCGCGGCATCGCCACCGTCTACCAGGACCTCGCGCTCGTGCCGCTCATGAGCGTGTGCCGCAACTTCTTCATGGGCCGCGAGCCGACGCGCACCGTCTGGGGCGTGTTCCGCATCTTCGATCGCCGCCTCGCGATCCAGGTCGCCAACGAGAAGCTCGCCGACATGGGCATCGTCGTGCGCGACGACGATCAACCGGTCGGCACGATGTCGGGCGGCGAGCGCCAGTGCCTCGCGATCGCGCGTGCCATCCACTTCGGCGCGCGCGTGCTCATCCTCGACGAGCCGACCGCCGCCCTCGGCGTGAAGCAGAGCGCCCACGTGCTGCGCATCATCGCCCGCGCGCGCGGCCAGGGCATCGCCGTGCTGCTCATCACGCACAATGTCCATCACGCCTTCGCCGTTGGCGACACCTTCACGCTCCTCAACCGCGGGCGCTCGCTGGGCACCTTCCCCAAGGGCGAGCTCTCGCGCGACGAGGTCACCAGCATGATGGCGGGCGGACAGGAGATGGCGGATCTGATGTCCGAGCTCGGCGTCCGGTCCTGAATTCGCCGCGACCGGCGCTATCCTTGCGCCATGGCGGTCAAGCTCAACCACACCATCGTCCACGCGCACGACAAGCGCGCGTCGGCGACCTTCTTCACCGAGGTCTTCGGCCTGGGCCAGCCCCGGCCCTTCGGCCCGTTCCTCGACGTCGACGTCGCCAACGAGGTCACCCTCGCCTTCATCGAGACCGACGAGGACATCCAGATCCAGCACTACGCCTTCCTCGTCACCGAGCCCGAGTTCGACGAGATCTTCGGCCGGGTCACGGCGCGCGGACTCGACTACTGGGCCGACTCCGCCCACCGCCGCAAGGGCGAGATCAACGGCAACGACGGCGGCCGCGGCGTCTACTTCAACGACCCTGCCGGCCATTACCTCGAGATCATCACGCGCCCCTACGGCGGCGCCTGAAAATGCCTGTCGCTGCCACCGTGCATTGTCGCGCACTCTGACATTCGCGTCGGGAAACGCCGTCGCGGCGCGATTCATCGACTGCGTACGCTGGCCTTCGCGGCAACTTGCTCGCGGCACACTGCTTGAAGCAGTGCCCGTGAAATGCAATCGAAAGCTGCTGTAGTGGTCGTCACGATGGTCGGGGTCGTTGCGATGGCGCGAGTCCCGGCAATGGCGCAGTCCCCAGCGATGACGCCGGCACCGGCGATGGCGCCATCGCCGGCGAGCGTGCCGGCGTCCGGTGCGGCGGCAGAGCCCGCGCCGGAGCCCAACATCGGCCGCAATGGGCTGCTGCTCGGCATCGAGCTCGGGGTTGCGCGGGGGCTCGGAGACGCAGAGAGCTTCGGGATCACCGAGCTGAGTGGGCAGGCGGGCTGGGCGTCGCACGGGCGGGCGGCGCTGTTCGCGACTGGTTCGGTGGGGATTCTCGGGGCGAGCGAGGCCGGGGTGTTTGCCAGCTTCGGCGTCGGAGCGCGGATCTTTGCCGGCCGCGCGTTCCTCGATCTGCGTGTCGAGCGTATGCGTGTGGTCGCCGTCGAATGCGAGGAGGATTGCAGCTCGCTGGGCGTCAATCGGTTCACCGGTGGAATCGGGGTCGACGCGGTGCGAGGCCCGCATGGCGGGATGCAGCTGGCGTTCAAGGTGACGCACCTGGCGGAGGTCACCGGCGCCCTGCTCAGCATCGGCGGCTACGTGGACTTGTGACGAGGCCACCTCGTCTGCGGCGGGCGGCGTCAGGGAGATGAGCGGCCGCGGCGCGCGGCGGCCCGGACGGCTGCGATGACCGGGGCGAGGACCTCGCGATCCTGGCGCTCGCGGTGGGCGGCGGTGAAGGCGCGCATCGCGCGGTCGAGGTCGGCGAGGCGGGCCTCGACGTCGTCGAGCCGGCCGGCGCGGTGCAGCTCGGCGCGCAGCGTGTCGCACAGGTAGTGGACGCAGCGCGCCGGCCGGTGCTCGAGGTCGAGCGCGCACGCGGTGGCGCCGCGGAACGCGCAGCCCGCGTGGGCGTCGCGACCGGCGGGCGGGCGTAGATCGCGCGGCCGCGTGCCGGCCCCGGCGAGGGCGGCGAGCTCGTGATCGTCGAACAGGTGGGCGGTCGTGCCCGAGCAGCAGGCGCCGCCGTCGAAGGCCCCGGCCGGCCAGGGCTGGCGGGTGGCACACGATCCGCACGAGGCGACGCGGCCGGTCGCTGCGGCGGCTACGCGCTTGGCGCGTGCGACGTAGGCGGCCAGGGCGCGCTCGTCGTCGGGAACGGCGCTGGCCCGCTCCGTGCGGAGCCGCTGCCGGAGCTCGGCGACCTCGGCCGCGCGCGACGCGGGCTGCCGCAGTCGCATCGCGAGGCGTTCGACGGGCACGAGCACGCAGACAGGGTAGCATCGGCGGCCGTGGTCGGGCGATCGATCCGCGGTCGCACGATGTTCGGCTTACGGACCCAGGATGCGCAGGTCGCGTGCTTTCGCAATGCAGCGGCGCGGCTGGCCCCCGACGGCGTGTTCGTCGTCGAGACGTTCGTGCCCGATGTCGCGCGCTTCGATCGCCAGCAGCGTGTGCACGTCAATCGGCTCGAGCTCGGGAGCGCGGAGGTCTCGCTCAGCCGCCACGACCCGGTCGCACAGCGCATCTCGAGCCAGACATCCCGCGCGCGTTCAAGGCACCGCTCGCGGACGGATTCGTGATCCACGTGGCATCAGCGGCGCTGTCGCGGCGCCGCGCTGTAAGGAAGGCGTAAGGCCTTACCTCGACGCCGGCTCGCCCGCTACGCGGCGGCGAGAGTGCTGTCATATGTGGATTCGATGACTCGATATGTGCGCTTGTTCCTGTCCACGCTGACTGCCGTCGCGTGCGGTGTGCTCGCCGCATGCGCGGAGCCTGAGGCGAATCAGCCGCCGATCGTCACGGCCGAGCCCCCGTCCGACGCACCGCCGTCGACCGACGCGCCACCGCCGACCGACGCGCCGCCTCCGACGCTGCTCCGCAGGGATGCCGAGCCACCGGGGCCGCACTGCTTCGGCGGCGGCACCGCGGTGCACAGCGGCCCGGATCTGGACCGCAATGGCACACTCGACGATGCGGAGATCGTCGCGACGACCTACGCCTGCACGGTCTCGGAGCTGTTCGAGGGCGACTTCACACCCGCGATGTGGAGCGACCCGGCGGCCGTGACGGCGCTCGGTCAGGCGCGCGTGGTGATCGGGAGCCTCGCGATCGCATGTGATGCGCCGGTCTCGCTGCCGGCGCTCGTGCTCGTGGGCGGCTCGGTGGTCGTGTCGCGCGCCGGGACGCCCGCTCGGTTCGAGGCGACCGCCCTGGCCCACATCGGCGGCAACTTCGTGGTGGACGGCCCGGGCTTCGCCGGCGATCTCGTCCTGCCCGCGCTCGTGCGCGTCGACGGCGGCCTCACGCTCCGCGATGCGACGCTGCCCGGATTCCGCGCGCCGCGCCTCACGAACATCGGTGGCCAGCTGATCGCGCGCGGCGCAGCGCTGGCCGCGCTCGAGCTGCCCGCGCTGCGCACCGCCGGCAGCGTCGCGCTGACGGAGCTCGCCGTCACCTCGGTCGCGCTGCCGTCGATGACCACGGTGCTCGATGGGCTGCGGGTCGCGCGCCTGCCGGCGCTCACCCTGCTGGACCTGCCGGCGCTGCGCTCGGTCGGCGACCAGCTGGTGCTGTCCGAGCTCGCGGCGCTCCGCTCGATCGACTTGCCGCTGCTCGGCCAGGTGCGCGATGTGTTCGTCACCGCGGTCGAGGCGAGCGTGCTTCGCCTGCCCGCGCTGAGCGTGGTCGAGGGCCACCTGTGGATCGTCGACAGCGTCGACCTCGAGCGGCTGACGCTGCCTGCGCTCAACACGGTCGGCCGCTCGCTCATCGTCGCGCGGTGCGCACTGTTCCAGAGCCTCGCAGCGCCCCTGCTCGACTCCGTTGGTGAGCAGGACGACGGCGATGACCTCGCGATCCTGCTCGACTCCGTCGATCTGGAGACGCTGAGCCTGCCGCGACTGCGCAGCGCCCCGGGCGGTGTGCGGGTGACCGCGACGTCGCTCTCGGCGCTGGAGCTCCCGGCCTTGAGCCGCACGTCGCTGCTGCAGCTCGAGGACAACGCCTACCTGACCGCCGTGGCGCTCCCCGCGCTCAGTGCGGTCGACTTCGCCGCCATCGACGCGCCCGCGCTCCGCGACCTGTCACTGAGCGCGCTGGCGACGGTCTCGCAGCGGCTCGAGATCCGGAACACGCAGCTGGCC
>DATIPJ010000479.1:0-2994 GCA_035472155.1 Kofleriaceae bacterium | reverse complement strand
GTGGGCTGTGGCGCAGGTATGCATTGCCCGTTGCCGCGGGGTCCGAGCCCGCCACTGTCCATCAGGCCGCCCGCGCGTTCTCCTGAGCCTGCGGCATGGGTTCGGGAGGATCAATGCCGAAGAGGCTGACCGCGAGGCATTCCGGCTGGCGGGTGTCGATGTCTGACATCGCATCGTGTGCGTCAAAGGCGGTTATCACAGCATCTGACATCGCATCTGACATTGCGAGCGGAACTCCGGATCCAGTGTTTTTGATGAATGCGTGCTCGCCGAAGGCACGTGTTCAGCGTGTGTGGCTACTGGAGTGATACGGTGCTGTGCACCGCAGGAGGCGTAGCTATGTCTCGCGTCAGGGGTCGTGTTGTGTCTGGAATCGCATGGGTAGCGGCGGTGAGCTGCTCGTCGGCGCCACCGCCGCCCGCGGGCCCACAGCCGACGCAGGTGCAACCGAGCGCGGACCTGGCGGCCGTGTCGCTCGGGGTCGCGATCGATGCGCGCGACGAGCGCGGTGCGCCGCGGCTGATCCGCGCCATCGCACCGCGGCGTGCGCTCGCAGGCATGACGCCCGAGCAAGCGGCGAGCGATCACCTCGATGCGCTCGCGCCGCTGTGGATCGGGCACGGTCGGGCGAGCGATCGATCGACGCTGAATGTTCAGCGGCTGCGCAACGGCGCGTCGATCGTACGGGTGCAGCAGCAGGTCGACCACATCGACATCCACCACGGCGAGCTTCGCGTGCTGCTCGATGCCGACGGCTCGCTGGCGGCGGTGTCGGGAACCATGCGGTCCGATCCGGGCGCGGTCGCGTTTCAGTCGACGGCGAGCGCTGCGTTCGAGGCAGCCCTGGACGCGGTGTACGGCGCATCGCGGGCGCGGCCGGCGGTTCGTGAAGGCGCCGAGCTGGCGGGGCAGGTCGCGCTCACGGTCGAGGCGAACCCGGCGTTCGACGTCCGCGTGGCGCGGGCCCGGCGCGAGCTGTGGGCCGAGGGCGACCAGCTCGTACGGGTCTGGACCGTCGAGCTGTTGGCCGATGCGGTCGGCGCGGGCGGGGCGATCGAATCCGCCGGGCGGCGCATCCTGATCGCCGACGCCGACCGCCGCGTGGTCCTCGACGTCGACCTGGTCGCTGCCGACAGCTTCGTGTATCGCGTGTTCGCGGACGCGACCGGGACCCGCAACCCGCTCGATGGCCGGCTTCAAAGCTTCACGCCGCATCCGACCGGCACGCCCGACGGCTCGTTGCCTGACTTCGGGCCGTACAACCTGGTCGTGATGGAGGCGTTCAATGGACCGCGCGATCCGTGGCTCGGCCCGATGGCGACCACGACGTCGGGCAATACGTCGACGCGTTCGCCGATATTGCGCCCCCCTCCGGGTTCAGCGCCGGCGACATCCGCCCTGTGGTCCGCGGCGGCCGTGCGCTCAACGACGTGTACGACCTCGGCGCCGAGCCGCTGGCGGCGCCGAGCCAGTCGATGGCGGCCGCAGTCAATGTCTTCTTCGTGACGAACTGGCTGCACGACTGGTACTACGACTCGGGGTTCACCGAGGCGACGGGCAACGCGCAGGTCGACAACTTCGGCCGCGGCGGCATCCCCGGCGACCCGCTGATCGCGCACGCGCAGTCCAACGCGCTCGCCGGCGCGCGCGACAACGCCTTCATGTTCACGCCCGCCGATGGGTTGTCGCCGGAGATGCGGATGCTCCTGTGGCGAGGGCGGATCGACACCGCGCTCACCACGCCGACCGGAGCGCTGGCCAGCGCCGGCTTCGATGGAGGGCCGCGTAACTTCGACGTGACCGCGACCGCGGCGCTGGTGACCAACGCCGATGGGACGCACAGCGCGTGCGCACCGATCACCTCGACAACGCGCTCGTCGCGCACGAGTGGGGCCATTATCTGCATCACCGGCTCGCGCCGTGCGAGACGGGCCCCTGCGTCAGCATGAGCGAAGGCTGGGGGGATTTCACGGCGCTCCACATGATGCTGCGCGAGACCGACGAGCGCGCGGGGACCTTCGGTGTCAACCTCTACGCGCTCGCCGCCGGGGGGCAGGTCCAGCAGCAGCGCCTGCGAGACCCCGGCTACTTCGGCTTCCGGCGATTCCCGTACAGCATCGATCGCACGAAGAACGCGCTCAGCTTCCGGCACATCTCCGATCCCGAGCCGCTCCCCGACGTCCCGACCAACGTGGCGTTTACCGCAGCGCCCAATTCCGAGTCCCACAACACCGGAGAGGTCTGGGCGACGATGATGTGGGAGGCCTACAATGTGCTGCTCGACGCGCACGGCTACGCGGACGCGCGGCGACGGATGTCCGACTACGAGGTCGCCGGCATGCTGTTGACTCCGCCGGACGCGACGTTCATCGAGGCGCGCGATGCGATCCTCGCCGCGGTCTCCGCGCTCGATCGCGACGACATGCTGGTGATCGCGGCGGCGTTCGCAGGGCGCGGCGCCGGCACGTGCGCGGTATCGCCGGACCGTCGCATGGTGAACAACGTCGGGGTCGTCGAGAGCGGCACGGTCGCCGCGCGCCTTTCGACCAGCGGCCTGCGCGTGGCCGACGACGGCGCGTCCTGCGATCACGACGGCTACCTCGATCCGGGAGAATCAGGGACGCTGCGCGTGACGATCGCCAACAGCGGCCCGGTCGCCGCCGAGGCCGTCACGATCACGGCGACGACGATGAACACCGGCGTCAAGCTCGGCGCGCCGGTCCACATCCCGCTGCTCGCGCCGTTCTCGAGCGCCGATCTGGCGATCCCGGTCAAGCTGCTGCCGACCGCGCCGGTCGGTGGCAACCTGGTGATCACGGTGAAGGCGATCGGCCAGCAGACCTGCGATCGCGCCGGGGTCAGCGCGGTGTTGACCACGCCGATCAGCTCGCTCGCGATGGTCGCCGCGGCCAGCAGCCCGGGCCTCGGCGAGAGCAGCGTGGTCGCGACCTCGCAGGCGCCGGCGATCAGCCTCGACGCGGCCGACCGCCAGGT
>DATIPJ010000478.1:0-19342 GCA_035472155.1 Kofleriaceae bacterium | reverse complement strand
GGCGTCGCGGTCCCATTCCGCCGCGCCGAACCGGCGGAAGTAGCCGAACCCGGCGTTGTTGATCGCGATGTCGATCGGACCGGCGGCGCGCGCGGCGCTCCACACCCGCGCCGCTTCGCCCGGGCGCCCGAGATCCCCCGCGACGACATCGACCCGGCGGCCGAGCGCCCTGCACGCCGCCGCCACCACCTCGAGCGCGCCCTGCCGCCGCGCGGTGAGCACCAGGTCCGCGCCGCGCGCCGCCAGCTCGCGCGCGATCGCCGCGCCGATTCCGCTCGAGGCCCCGGTGACCAGTGCCCGCTTGTCTGAGAGCTCCGCCATGCGGCGAGGCTACACCGGGCCCGGCGCAGAAGTCGGCTGGGGCCTGGCCAGCGCACGCGCGCTGCGCTACCAACGCCGCATGCGAAGCGCGGGGTTCCTCCTGGTGGCCGCCACGGCGTGCGGCGCATCGAGCCATTCGATCGAAGCCGCTCGGGCGGCGCGCTACCGCGGCGACAAACTCGCCCTGTTCGATGCCGCCAGGCAGGCGACCGCGGCCAAGTACCAGCTCGCGGAATCCGACGAGAACACGCTGCGGATCGTGACCACCGGCCGCTGGTATCGTCCCGACGGCATGCTCGCCTCCGAGCGCTCGAACGACATGCGCGACGTGCCCGATCGCAGCGTGCACCTGCAGCTGATCGTCACGCTCGTGCCCTCGGGCAGCGACTGGGCCGTCGAGATCGAGCCCGTCATGATGCGCTACTTCGCGGGCCGCCCGAACCCCGACCGCCTCACCCTCGATGACCCGAGCGTGCCGGGCTGGGCCACCGGCCGCATCGGCAAGCTGCGCGAGGCGATCCACGAAGCCCTCGCGCGCTACGAGGTCAAGTCGACCGCGGGGTGGAACGGCCCGCTCCGCGACCCCGACGATCCGGGGCGCAATCGCCCCGAGAACCAGTCCGCCACCCAGCTGTTGCCACGATGAGCGGGCCGGACGACGTCGTCGGGTTCGTGATCGACAGCGACGAGCGGGTCGGCGAGGGCGGCTTCCTCGCGATCCGCCGGCTGCGCATGCGCAACCGCCGCGGCGACGGCAGCATCTCGCCGCAGTACGTCTGCGACTCGATCGCACGCCCGTACGGCCAGGACGCCGTCGTGGTCGCGGTCTACGCCCGCACCGCCGACGGCGTGCAGGTCCTGGTGCGCGATGGCCTGCGCCCGCCGCTCATCATGGGCCGCGACCCGGCGCGCGCGCCGTTGCCCGAGCCGCCGCCCCAGATGTTCCTCAGCGAGCTCGTCGCCGGCATCATCGAGCTGGGCGATACCGGCGAGGCCGGCCTGCGCCAGCGCGCGGCGCACGAGGTCGCCGAGGAGGCCGGGTTCACGGTCGAGCCAGCTGCGGTCATCCTGCTCGGCGCAGGCAGCTATCCCTCGCCCGGCGCCATGGTCGAGAAGTTCTACTTCACCGCCGTCGAGGTCGACCCCGCCGCGCAGCAGCCGCTCGCCGGCGACGGCTCGCCGATGGAGGAGGGCGCGCGCACCCGCTGGTGGCCGCTCGATCGGGCGATCGATGCGTGCGTGAGCGGCGAGCTGGTCGATCTCAAGACCGAGCTCGGCCTGCGCCGCCTGCGCGATCACCTCGCGCGGCCGGCCTCAGCGCCGTAGCGATACGTCGGCGTGATCCGGCAGCCGGTCATTGAAGCCGCCCGGCTGATACAGGTCGGCGCGCATGTTGCGTTCCGGCGCGCGGTCGTCGATGCGACGCTGCAGCGTGCCCCCGCCGCGCAGCTGGATGTTCACCCATGGATGCGTCGCCAGCACCTGCGGGCGCGACAGCCCGAGCGCTCGCAGCCCCGAGTCCGTCAGCGCCACCGACTCACCGGGCACCAGGTTGTGGTACGCGCCATGGCCTTTGCGCGTCTCCGAGTCGGAATACGGGTCGTTCGGATAGCCGTACTGCGTGAGCTGCATCCGCACCCCGCCGGCCGGACGAACAAGCAGATCGGAAGGGAGGGTCTCGAACGTGGTTGCCGACATGGAAGTATCCTTTCGTGGTCGCTGCACGGGCGATGTGCAGCCGCGATGCCACGCATCTGCGCGCGCCGAGCGTCGACCGCGGTGTGCACGGTGAAAACCACCGTCGACAAACCGCCGCGCGGCCGCGCGCGTCAACTGCGCGATTCGCCGCCGCGGCGCGGGCGCGCGTGGCGATCGCATCGCACCTCGGTGGCGACCACAGCTGCCAAGCAGGCAACGCGACCCGCCAGTCGCTCGCGCGGCGCGATCCACCCGCCGCCGGTCGCTCGACTACTCCGGGTCGTGTCCGGTCGGATTGGGCGCCGAGGTCTCGCCGCGCGCCCGGGCGTACTCGTCGAGCTTGCGGTAGAGCGTCTTGCGATCCAGCCCGAGCCGCTGCGCGGCGCGCGTCTTGTTCCCTGCTTCGTCCTCGAGGACTCGCTCGATGAACTCGCGCTCGAGCTCGGCCACGGTCATCCGCCGCGCGACCGCTGCACCGAGGAAATCCGCCGGCCGCTTCTCGCGCACGTGCGGCGGCAGATCGTCGTCGGCGATCAGCTCGCCCTGGCACAGCGCCACGCCGCGCTCGAGCACGTTCATCAGCTCGCGCACGTTGCCGGGCCAGTTGTACGCCAGCAACAGATGCTGCGCCTCGGGCGATAACCGCATCCGCCGCGGCGGCGTCTGCCGCGCCCCGAGCTGCGCCAGCACGTGCTCCGCCAGCGGCACGATGTCCTCGGGCCGCGCCCGCAGCGGCGGCAGATCCAGATGGATCACGTTGAGCCGGTAATACAGATCTTCGCGGAAGCTGCCATCCGCCAGCATCGTCTCGAGGTTGCGGTTCGTCGCCGCGACGATCCGGACATCCACGCGCTGGTTGCGCGTCGCCCCGAGCGGCCGCACCTCGTGCTCCTGCAGCACGCGCAACAGCTTCGCCTGCAGCGGCAGCGCCAGCTCGCCGATCTCGTCGAGAAAGATCGTCCCGGCATCCGCCTCGACGAACAGGCCGGGCTTGTCGGCGCGCGCATCCGTGAACGCTCCGCGCTTGTGCCCGAACAGCTCGCTCTCGATCAGCCCCTCGGGCACCGCCGCCAGGTTCACGCCCACGAACGGCCCGCTCGCGCGCGGCGAGTTGTAATGAATCGCGCGCGCGATCAGCTCCTTGCCCGTGCCGCTCTCGCCCGTGACCAGCACCGACGCCGTCGACGCTGCGATCCGCTGCACCAGCGCCACCACATCGCGCATCGCGCCGCTCTTCGCGATGATGTTCGCCAGCCCGAACCGCTCCTCCACCTCGCGCTGCAGCCGCGCGACCTTGTTGCGCAGCGCGCGCTCCCCGAGCGCCTTGTCCGCCACCAGCAGCAGCTCCTCGATCTCGAACGGCTTGGCGATGTAGTCGTACGCCCCGAGCTTCACCGCTCGGATCGCCGTCTCGATCGACGCGAACGCCGTGATCATCACCACGTGTGGCGGATCCGGCATCTGCATCACGCCGCGGATCAGGTCGAACCCATCCATCTCCGGCATCCGCAGGTCCGTGATGATCAGATCGAACCGCGTCACCCGCGCCAGCTCGAGCCCGGCCGCCGCCGTCGGCGCTGCCTCGACCGTGAACCCGACATCCGAGAGCTCCTCGGTCAAGAGGTCGCACATCGCCGGGTCGTCCTCGACGACGAGCACCGTTCCCGAGCGCTCCTGCGACATGTCAGGACTTTCTAGCACGACCGGGGGAGCCGCAGACCGGCGCTCGGTGACCACGCATCGAAGACAACCCGGACTACCGGGGGTTGCAGCGGCCGCTCCTCGTCAGGAGTGGCCGTGGCGGCGGCGCAGGCGGCGGTGCTCGTGCTCCTGGTCGACCAGGCGGACGTAGTCGATCGGAGGGGAGGCCTCGGCGGAGGTGGGCTCGATCGGGCCGAGCTCGCGGACGCGATCGCGGAACGCCTCGGCGATCTGCTCGAACGGTGGCAGGTCGTTGCGGCCGGAGAGGGCGCCGGACCTGGCGGCCTCGTGGGCCTCGACGGTGAGCTGGAGGGCGACCTCGCGCGTGATGCGGCCGCGCCGGATGACGTCCTGCACGCTGGTGGCGAGGTGGCTGAGCTCGAACTGGCGGGAGTCGAGCATCTCGAGCGCGACGAAGATGACCTGGCGCGCGGAGAGGACGCGGTCGCCGTAGAGGACCATGGCGGCCTGGAAGTAGTTGAAGACCGGAACCAGGCGCGGGCCGTAATGGCGGAAGCCGAGCGGCGCGGAGCGGCGGTCGAGGTGGATGAAGAGGCGGTTGACGGCGTCGTGCTTGGGGACGCGCCTGGCGAGATCGAGGATGCGGAGGGCGTCGTCGTCGTAGGCGCGCGAGGCGGTGAGCACGCGCTCGAGGTCCTGCAGCGAGACCCGGCCCGCCACCAGGTCGGCGTAGAGGCAGTAGATGATGGCGTCGGCCTCGGCGTCGTCGCCGAACAGGGTCTCGGCGTCGGCGGCGGCGCCGATCCGCGACTGCAGCATCGCGGGGAGCTTGTACGGGATCTGGGCCCGCAGCGAGCGGAACCGGCCGCGCAGAAGGTTCTTGAGGTTGTTCTTGAGGACGAACTCGTCGTAGGCGACGCCGTCGAGCGCGAGCTTGGCGGCGAGGACCTGGCGCATCTGGGTCGGGCTGCCCGAGACGATGCAGATGCGGTGACCGTCCTGGCGCAGGGCGCGGAGCAGCGCCGTGGCGCCCGGGTAAGCCTGCTTGTCGGCGGCGTTCTCGATCGCGCTGCGCGCGAGGTCGACGAGCGAGTCGAACTCGGTGCGCAGATAGGTCTTGTCGAGGTCCCAGCGGAAGGTGTGGCGCGGCGGGGTGGCGCCCGGCGGCAGACCGTCGGGGATGTAGTCGAACAGGCCGATGCGCTGGCCGACCCGGGTGGGCAGCGTGGTCAGCCGGCCGACGCGACGGAGCAGCGAGCCGCCCTTCATGCCGTGCCGGACTCGCTCGTGACGTCGCTCTGCGATGGGGAGCGCGGGCGGCGGTTGGCGCGCTCGTCGAGCTCGGCCATCGTGCGTGCGATGTTGCCGCACAGATTGCCTGCCAGCGACTTGTGCGCGACCTTGATCGCGTTGGTCACCGCGCGCGCGTTGGAGCGGCCGTGCGCCTTGATGAACGGGTTGGTGAAGCCCAGGAGCGGCGCGCCGCCGTATTGCTGCCAGTCGGTGATCGCCTTGAGCTGATCGATCGCCGACGACAGCGCGATGAGGCCGAGCCGCCACGCCAGGCGCTCCTTGTGCGCGTAGCGCGCGAGGCGTACGACGGTCTCGGAGACGCCCTCGAGCATCTTGAGCACGACGTTACCGACGAAACCGGAGGTCACGACGACGTCAGCGACGCCGCGCGGGATGTCGAGGCCCTCGATGTTGCCGATGAAATTGAGCTCGGTGGTCTCGACCAGCGCAGCATGCGCGGCGATGATCGACGCCGGGCCCTTGCCGGACTCGGTGCCGTTGGAGAGCAGGGCGACGCGCGGCCGGCGGTTCTGCGACACGAGCTTGGCGTACGCCGAGCCCATGACCGCGAAGCCGACGAGGTCCTCGGCGGTGGCGTCGATCGTCGCGCCGACGTCGAGGATGAGCGAGAACGGATCGTCCTTCTCGCCGCGCCGGAGCTCGGTGGGGTAGACGGCGGCGAGGGCAGCGCGCCGCACGCCCTGGAGCAAGGTCCAGCGCCTCGCACACGCCAGGACACTGGCGCCGGTGTTGCCGGCCGAGACCAGGGCATCGCCTTCGCCGCGCGCGACCAGATCGGCGGCGACGGCGATCGACGCCTCGGGCTTGGCGGCGAGCGCCTCGGCAGGCTTCTCATCCATCTCGATGAAGGTCGGGGCGTGATGCACCCGTACCCGCGATCCATCGTGGCGCATCCGCGGGAGGATGCGGCCGAGCGCCGCCGCATCGCCGACCAGGATGATCTCCGAGGAGGTGAGCGCGAGCGATGCCTCCGCTGCACCCTGCACGATCTCGTCGGGAGCGTGGTCTCCTCCCATGGCGTCGACGACGATGCGATGCATGATCGTCATCTTGCCATACAAACCCCCGGACGACGCGGTGCACCCGGGTCAGCCGTGCAGGTCGCGCCGGGGATCGCGCCGATCGGCCACTCAGCGTCGAATCAGCCGCAGTCGACCCGGGCCGTCCCGATCGGGCACGGCAGGTCGTGGGTCTTCACCGGGGCGCCGCCCTCGACCATCCTGAGCATGTCGTCGTTGAGCTGCTTCAGGGTCTCGTGCCGGAGGGAGAGCTTGGAGAGCTTCTTGAGGTTGGACTTCTTCATGAAGAGTTTCTACCACAGGCAATCTTCATGGTGTGTATAGACTCGATAGTTTCTTATTCGCATGATTTTCAGACAGCATGTCGCGATAACGGATGACCGCCGTTCGCAGGTGAGCGTGCCAGCCGCCGCAGGCGAATGGCGCTCAAGTTCCGCGAAATCTCGACGGTGATCGAGGTCGGTCGGATGGATTCGGTCACGGTTCGAACGTAGCAGAGCACACTGGCAATGATCGCATTGATGAAATCGTGCTGGGCCGACAACCAAGGAATATAGCCGTTCGTGGAAATGCCAGTTCGACAGCTTGACAGAGAAGCCACCTGCGTCGAACGTGCGGTCTGTGGCTTCGCGCGGCCGCGCGTCAGCTCGCACAATCTTGTAGAGCGCACGCGCGCGGTCCTACGCGATCCGAACCCCTGGTTGGAGGAGATATGATCAAGGTCAAGAAGCTCAAGCTCGCCCGCGAAACGATCGTCACGCTGCAGGCAAAGGAGCTCGACGCGGCGCACGGCGGTGTGGTGACGATGCCCGGCGCGGCCTGCGAGCCGAGCGGGATCCGGCCGTGCCCCACCAAGTTCCCGCTGTGCGGTTGATCGTGGATCCCACCCATCCGATGAGGGAGGAACCGATCTCGCGCTCGATGTGATCGTCGACGCCGTCGTGAGCCGGCGATCTCAGCGCTGGACGTAGGTTCGATCGCTTCGTAAGGGTTCGATCTCGCGTCGATCCATCAACGGAGTGCGTCCGCGCGCGGCCGCGTGCGGGCCATGGCGCGGAGTATTTTCGCGCTATGGTGCGCGGGCTGTGACGGAAAAGCTCTACATCGTCGACGGGCACGGATACATCTTCCGCGCTCACTACGGCCTCATGAACAGCTCGCGCGGCGAGCGGCGCGAGGTTCGGTTGTCGACGAGCGAGGGCATGCCGACCGGCGCGCTCTACGTGTTCTCGCGCATGCTGATGCGGCTCGAGGAAGACTTCGCGCCGCGCCGCATGGCCGTCGTGTTCGACGACAAGAGCGGCAAGCGCACGTTCCGGGCCGAACTGTTCCCGGCGTACAAGGCGACTCGCAAGGAGCCACCCGAGGAGCTCCAGGTTCAGATGGAGTACTTCTCCAAGGTCGTGAACGGGATGGGCTGGCCGGTGCTTGCGGTGCCCGGGGTCGAGGCCGACGACGTGATCGCCACGCTGGTCGACCAGGCCCGGGCCAAGGATTGGGACGTGATCATCTTCAGCGCCGACAAGGACATCATGCAGATGGTCGATGACCGGGTGCAGATGATCGATGCGCTCCATCAGAAGACGTACACGCGCGAAGAGGTCATCAAGAAGATGGGCGTGCCGCCCGAGAAGATCCCCGACTTCCTCGCGCTGGTCGGCGACACGAGCGACAACATTCCCGGGATCCGCGGGGTGGGCGACAAGACGGCGGCGAACCTGCTCGAGACGTACGGCTCGCTCGAAAACCTCATCGCCCAGAACCCGGTGGTCCCGCGGATCTCGATCAAGCAGCCGTTCGGCGATCCCGAGCAGCTCGAGCGGATCAAGATCTCGCGCCAGCTGGTGGAGCTGCGGCGCAACGTGCCGCTGCCGGCGCAGCTCGAGGAGCTGGTGGTCGGCGAGTGGAACCTGCCCGAGCTGCTGCAGCTGTTCACCGAGCTGGAGTTCCAGCTGCTGGTCGACAAGGTGAAGATCCGGATGCCGCCCGCCGACGACGTGATCGTCGTGCCGGCGCCCGATGTCAACCAGGTCGCGACCGTGGTCGAGGCGCCCGATGCGCGGATCGCCGTCGGTGGCGAGGCGCTGCGGCAGCTGGCCGACGCCGCGCGCGCGGCGGGGCGGATGGCGCTCACCGTCGAGCTCTCGCCCGAGCGGCCCGAGCGCGCGGGGCTGGTCGCGCTGGCGATCTCGGTCGACGGCCACGCACCTGCGTACGTGCCGCTCGCGCACCGCTACATCGGGGCGCCGCCGCCGCCGAGCACCGAGGACCTCGCGCCGCTCTACGCCGTGCTGCGCGACGCGACCGTGGCCAAGATCGTGCACGACGCCAAGACCGTGGTTCGCGCGTTTGCGATCGCCGGCGTGGTGATCGAGGGCATCGTCGAAGATACGATGCTCGCCGCGTTCCTGCTCGATCCGACGGCGGAGTCCGAGCCCGGCGAGGCGGCCGTCCAGCGGCTCGGCGGCGTGCTGCTGCCGACGCGCGCGACGATCGCCGGCAAGGCGAAGACCAGCCTCGAAGGCGTGGCGGTCGAGCGCGCGGCGCCATGGGCGGGCGCGATCGTGCATGCGCTGCTGCCGATCGCTGATCAGCTGCCGGCGCGGCTGGCGGCGAGCGGGCTGTCGGCGCTGTACCGCGACGTCGAGCTGCCGGTCGCGCACCTGCTCGCCGAGATCGAGCGCGTCGGCATCTCTATCGACATCGAGCACTTCCGCAAGCTGTCGGCCGAGGTCGGGAGCCGGCTCGACGAGCTCGAGCGCAGGATCTACGAGGCCGCGGGCACCACCGAGCTCAACATCGGCTCGCCCAAGCAGCTCGGCGAGCTCCTGTTCGAGAAGCTCGGCCTCGACACCAAGGGCGTCAAGCGCACCAAGCTCGGCTGGTCGACCGAGGCCGACACGCTCGAGTCGCTGGTCGACGCGCACCCGGTGATCCGGCCGATCCTCGACCACCGCGAGCTGATCAAGCTCAAGGGCACGTACCTCGATGCGCTGCCGCCGCTGGTCAACGCGCAGACCGGCCGCGTGCACACCACCTTCAACCAGGTCGTCGCCGAGACCGGGCGACTGTCGTCGCAGGATCCGAATCTGCAGAACATCCCGATCCGCAGCGACGTGGGGCGGCAGATCCGGCGCGGCTTCGTCGCGGCGCCGGGGCACGTCCTGATCGCCGCCGACTACTCGCAGATCGAGCTGCGCATCCTGGCCCACCTGTCGGCGGATCCGCTGCTCGGCATGGCGTTTCGCGATCACATCGACGTCCACACGCAGACCGCCGCCGAGGTGTTCAGCGTGGCGCGCGAGGACGTCACCGCCGAGCAGCGCCGGATCGCCAAGGCGGTCAACTACGGCCTGTCGTACGGCCAGTCCGATGTCGGGCTGGCGCGCGCGCTCGATGTCACGCGCACGCAGGCGGCCGAGTACTCGCGGCGCTATTTTCAGCGGTTCCCGACGATCCACAAGTTCATGGAGGACATCGTCACGCTGGCGCGCGCGCAGGGCGGGGCGCGCACGCTGCTCGGGCGGTGGCGGCCGATCCCGAACCTCATGTCGAAGTCGCCGCAGGCGCGCCACGCCGCCGAGCGCATGGCGCAGAACACGCCGATGCAGGGCGCGGGGGCCGACATCATCAAGCTCGCGATGCTGGCGACCGCGGCGCGCGTCGCGCGCGAGAAGTGGCCGGTGCGCATGCTGCTCACGGTGCACGACGAGCTGGTGTTCGAGTCACCGCCCAAGCTCGCCGAGGAGGTCGGCGCCGCGCTCAAGCAGGAGATGGAGGACGTGTACAAGCTCAGCGTGCCGCTCGAGGTCGACATCGGCATCGCCGACAACTGGGCCGACGCCTGATCGCGGCGGCCGGCCTCAGACGTGGGGCAGCTCGACGCGGTAGCGCTCGCGGCCGTCGATGCCGCGGATCGCGACCGTGAGCGCATCGGGCGCGACATCGACCGTGCCGAAGCTCTGGATGCCGTCCCAGGGCGCGAGGTTGGACTTCCCAGGCTCGGGCGCCCACTGGAACTTCACCTCGGGGCCGAAGGTGGGATCGAGCGCATTGGGCCCGAACGTGCCGGCGTGGATCGGACCGGCGACGAATTCCCAGAACGGATCGAACGCGGCGCCGGTCGCGCGCGCGGGATCGTAGTGGTGCGCGGCGGCGTAATGGACGTCGGCGGTGAGCCACACCAGGTTGCGTGCGCGGCGCTCGTGCAGCTGGGCGAGGATGCCGGCCAGCTCGCGCTCGCGGCCGAGCGGCGGGCCATCGCCGTTGGCGAAACCCTCGTTGCGCGCGTCGTGGGGGCCGTCGCCGATCACCAGGCCGAGCGGCTGATCGCACGCGATGATCTTCCAGCGCGCGCGCGAGGCCGCGACGGCATCGACGAACCAGCGGGCCTGCGCGGTGCCGAGCATGGCGCCGGTGTCTCCGCGGTTGGCGTCGTTGGGCGTGCGGAACGAGCGACAGTCGAGGACGATGACGTCGAGCAGCGGCCCGTAGTGCACGACCCGGTGCACGGGGCCCGGTGGCACCGGCGTCCACTCGACCATGGCCTGGCGGGCACGGGCCGACAGCGTCGACGCGTTGCGCTCGGTGCGGTAGCGATCGTCCTCGAGGATCTGGCCGGGCCACCAGTTGTTGTGGGTCTCGTGATCGTCCCACTGGGCGACGATCGGCACCTCGGCCGCGAGGGCGCGCACGGAATCGTCCTCGAGGTTGTAGGCGAACCGCGCGCGGAAATCGTCGAGCGACTCGGCGACGCGTGCGACGCGCTCGTTGGTGACGTTGCGCCAGATCCGCCCGTCGGGAAGCTTCTGCTCGGCGAGGATCGGGTTGTCGGCGTAGATCAGGTCGCCCGAGTGAAGGAAGAACGCCGGCTCGGCGGCGCGGATCGCCGCGTAGCCGCGCAGGCCGCCCCACTCGGGGTTGCGGCCGAAGCCCTGGCCGCAGGTATCGCCGGTCCACGCGAAGCGAACGCGATCGGCGCGCGGGGTCGCGAACCGGCCGACCGTCCACGCGCTGTCGCCGCGCGCGGCCTCGCGCTCGAAGCGCACCCGGTACCACACGGTCTGGGCGTCGGGCAGGCCGTCGATCGCGACGGTCGCGGCGCCGTCGCCGCCGGGGCCGACCACGCGCCCGCCGATCCGGCGCGGGTGTGCGAAGCGGTCGCTGGTATCCCACTCGACGACCATGCGCGCGGGCTCATCGCAGCGCGCCCAGATCAGGGCGCGGCCGGGCTGGACGTCGCCGCTCTGCACACCATGGGTGAGCTGGGGCCGTTTGGTCCGCGGGGGGTTCGGGTGGCCGCAGGCCACGGCAGCGGTCGAGAGCGCGCCGCCAAGCAACTGCCGTCGGGTCAGCACGCCGACAACGTACCGCAATCGTTGCCCATCTCGGTGTGCGCGCGCGCCTTTGATGGTGGTGGGATCCGCGTGCAACGAGGTGCCCCATGGGTTTCGCGTTCATCCGCGCGGTCCGGTATCCTTGATCGAATGCGCGCCTTCGTTGCCACCGCCGTCTTGCTCGCGGCGTGCAAAGCACCGGCGCCGGTGGAGAAGACGGGGCACGGCTCGGCAGGCTCCAACGCCAACGCGGCGGCATCGATCGCGGTGCCAGCCTCGAAGGGCGGCGCCGGCGCGCTGGTCGAGGGAGCGACGGCCGTGCGGCCGCATCGTGAGGAGCCCGTGGTGGAGTGCCCGGCCGCGATCGCCGACACGGCCGACGACGAGGCGCGCGTCGCGGGGCTGCTCGACGCGGCCAACAAGCAGATCGAGAAGGCGCAGTACGCCGCCGCGTGGACGTGCGCCGACCGCGCGGGCGACCTGTCGCCAACATCGGTCGAGGCCCAGCACCTGCGCGGTGCGGCGCTGGCCGCCCTGGGGCGCGATCAGGAAGCGCAGATCGCGTACAGCCTGGCGCTCGCGCTCGACCCCGACGACCCGGAGACGCTGCGCGCGGTCGCCGACTTCTACATCAACGGCAAGGGCGAGCGCGGCCGCGATGCGCTGCGGCTCGGGCTCGAGCTCGCCCAGCGCGGCAGCCGGCGGGCCGAGGCGCGGCGGCGTCGCAATCCGCCGCTGGTCGCCGACCTCGCCGTGCTCGAGGCCCAGGCGCTCAACGATCTCGGCCGCAGCGACGAGGCGCTGAACCGCGTCGCCGCCGCGCTGCGCATTGCGCCCGGCCGCGGCGACGCGCTGCACGAGAAGGGCGTGGCGCTGTTCGATCTGTCGCGCTTCACCGAGGCCAAGGCCGTGCTGCAGAAGGCGCTCGGCATCCAGCCCGACGACGCCTACACGCACCAGATGCTCGGGCTCACGCTCGAGCAGCTCGGCGATCCGAGCGGCGCCGACGTCGAGCTCGCGCGCGCGCTCGAGCTCGCGCCGGCCGAGCTCACCAGGCCGATCGTGATCCCGCCGTCGGAGTTCCAGAAGGAGGTCGACGCGGTGGTCGCCACGCTGCCCACCGAGCGCAAGGCGCGCGTGCGACAGATCAAGATCGAGATCGCCGACCTGCCGGACCCGGTCGATCTGGCCGCGGTGACGCCACCGTTCCCGCCCACGATCCTCGGGCTCTACCGCGGACCGGTCGGGCACGCCGCGTCGACCCCGCCGGCGCCCAGTGACGAGCCGGTCTCGATCGTGCTCTATCGCAAGAACCTCGCGCGCGCGGTGAAGTCGCGGAGCGAGCTGTCCGAGCAGATCCGCGACACGCTGCTGCACGAGATCGGTCACCTGGAGGGCCTCGATGAGGACGACCTCCGGCGCCGCGGCATGGAGTAGCTCGCCAAGCCTGACAGGACGACGTCAGCTTTGCGCGGCCGCGCGCGGCGCGGCGGGTTGCGCTCCCGCGGCGCCGGATTACACGTGGGGTCAAGGAGATGACCATGACCAACGTCGAGATTGGAAAGAAGCTCGTGGAGCTGTGCCAGCAGGGCAAGAACCAGGAAGCGGCGGAGACGCTCTACGCCAAGGACATCATCAGCGTGGAGGCCGCGAGCGGGCCCAACATGCCGGCGGAGACGCGCGGCCTCGATGCGCTCCACGCCAAGAGCAAGTGGTGGAGCGACAACCACACCGTGCACTCGGCCGTGACCGAGGGGCCGTATCCGCACGGCAGCGACAAGTTCGGCGTGAAGTTCGTCTATGACGTGACCAACAAGCCGAGCAACCAGCGCCGCAAGTTCGAGGAGCTCGCGGTGTTCACCGTCAAGGACGACAAGATCGTCCGCGAAGAGTTCTATTACGTGACCGGCTGAGTCGCGCGCGGCGGCGGAATCACGATCCACACGCCGACCAGCGTCGCGAGCATCATGGCGGCGCTCGGGACGGCGATGACGAGCGCGCCCGGCAGCAGCGACGCGAGCGTGCCCGCGCACAGCGCGCCCACGGCGAAGCCGGCGCTACCGCCCGCGTGCACGCTGCCCATGTCGCGCAGGCGATCCTCGAGCGCGGCCGATCGCGCGACCAGCACGAGCGCACATGCGTACAGCGCGCCGGCCGCGGCCCCCGGCACGGGCGCCCAGAGCAGCGCGCGCTGCCACGATGAGAACACGTCGACGACGCCGGTCAGCGCCAGCATCACCGTGAGCGTGAGCCCGCTGTACAGGGCGAGCCGGCGCGGGCCCCACGTCATCGCGGTGCGGCGCGCGAACGGCAGCGCGATGACCGACGCGACCATGAGCGGACCGAGCACGACGCCGACCCGTGACTGCGGGACCAGGAACGGCATCGCCACCGACAGCATGCCGAACACGAAGCGCTCGCCAAACGCCACCAGCCCGGGGGCCAGCGGGCCGCGCCCGGGCGAGCGCGTCGGCAGGGTGCGCGGCGCGGTGTCGCGTGCGAGGTACAGCAGCGCGACGATCAGCGCAGCGCCCGACAGCACGGCGGCCACCACCAGCGCGAGCTCGGGGTGCGCGAGCAGCGAGCCGATGCCGATGCCCGCGGCGACGCCGAGCACGATCGAGAGCCCCATCGTCACCGTGCGACGCGCGCGCAGCGCCTCGTCGCCCGAGGTCGCGGCGGCGACCACCGCGGTGATCGCGAGCAGGTGGCACGCGCCGTCGACAAAGCGCAGCCCGACGCGCAGCTCGAGCGAATCCAGCGCGGCCATCGCCAGCAGGACGAGCACGCTCGCGGCCAGCGCGGCGGCGGCCAGGGCGCGCGCCGAGCCCACGCGCCGGAGGGCGCGGTTGCCCAGCGCGGCGCCGATCGCTCCGCCGATCACGTGCGCGGCCATGAACACGCCGCCGGCGATCGAGCCGTTACCGGTGCGCTCGACCAGCAGCTTCAGCGCCGGGACGATCACGCCGGTCGACGCGGCGGCGAGCGCCAGCGCAGCGGCGGCGCCGATCGTCGGAGTCATCGCGCGGTGAGGCTCCCGCAACGGGCGGGATCATAGCGCCTCCAGCGCGGCCAGCACACGGTCGACGTACGGTCGGCCGGCGCATCGCCGCAGCGCCGCAGCCCGCAGGCGGTTGGCGAGCTGCAGCCGCGAGCGGTCCCGGGGCGATAGCCGGAGCGTCAGCTCGCGGACGAACCGCCAGACGTACGCATCCCAGACCGCCGCCGGCGCGTCCGGGTACTCGGCGAACCGCGCCACGAACGCCTCCTCGAGCCCGGCCGCGTCGCGGTTGGCGGCCACGTCGTCGGCGATGTACCGCACCCGGCCGCCCTGGGTCGCAAAGTTCGTCGGGCTCGGGTCCAGGCAGATCCCGGCGTCGATCGACGACGACAGCGATTCCCCGAGCGCCAGGTCGTAGCCGGCGAGCGCGCCTGCGAAGTCATCCCAGCGCGCGGCCGCGCTCGTGGCGTCGAGCCGCTCGCGCAGCGACACCAGCTGCGGCGCGATCGTCCACAGCTGGTACGCCCCGCCCGTCGTCGCGGCCACGGCGAGGATCGACTGCGCGGGCGACAGCTCGCCGAGCGCGCGCTTGACGGCAAACAGCCCATCGAGCGCGCTGGTCGCCTGGTCGAGCTGCTCGTACTTGCGCAGCGCGCGGCTCTTGAGGAACCAGCCGTCGCCCTGCCAGAGCTCGCCGGTGCCTCCCGGCCGCCGCCCGCGCCGCACCGCCAGGTCATCGCGCCCGACGAGCGGCCCGCCCAGCACGCGCTCGGCGGTCGCGCGCTCCTCCTCGCGATCCGGGCGCACCGCCACGATCCGCAGCGACGCCAGCGGCCCGTTCGTCATCGGCGCCCGGCTCCGCAGCTCGCCGCCATCCACCCGCGGCGCGGTGTGGCCGCCATGCGCTTGTCGGGGCTCCATGGCGTCACAGCACCGCCTCGTTGAACAGCCGCTGCAGCTGCGCGGTCAGCCGATCGCTGGGCGCGGTCCACGGCGTCGTGAGCAGCCGCGGCGGCTCGTCGAGCCCGATGTGGTCGAGGTCGCCGATCGCGCCGCCCTGTGCGCGGATCGCGTCCACCGTCTCGAGCCCGCGCCGCGCGAGCCAGCCGGCGGTCGCGCGATCGCCGCGCTCGAACGCCTCCTCGATCGCGGCCCACACCGTGCGATGCGCCGGCGTGAGCACCCACAGCCGCGCGCCGTCTGCCTGCGGCGACAGCGCATATGTCCGCCCGGGAGGCGTCAGCGCTCCCATCGCCGCCTGCCAGCGGGCGGTCTCGAGCAGCATCCGCCGCGCCTCGTCGAGATCGGTGAACCACAGCGCGGCCGCCGTGTGCGCGAGCCAGCGCTCGCCGCACGCCAGCTCGATCGCCTGCCGCGGTGCCCACGCCACGGGCACCGTCGTGACGTGCACCGGCGGCGCGAGCTGCGCCAGCGCGCCGCGCCCGCTCACCGCGGGCCACACCAGCCCGGCAGGCAGATCGAATGCGGGCAGCTGCAGCGCCGGCCCGTGCTGCGGCTGGGCGTCCGGCCCGGGCGTTCCGAGCGGCAAGAAGGTCGGGGGTGCGGCGGATGCCGGATCGCCCGCCGTTGCACCGAGCTGGCCGAGCTCGACCAGCTCGACCATCGACACCGCCTCTTCGATCGTCGCAGCCGCGCCAGGGGCCTCGACAGCCTCGACCGTCCCGGAGCCCGCCCGGTCCACGGGCGGCAGGTCCGTCTCGGTCGGCGTGCGATCCCACTCGGTCAGATCGATGTCGAGCCCGAGCGCCTCCACGACCGGCGCTGTCGGGACAGGCTTCACCGCACGCTCGGGCGCGATGATGCCGATCTGCGTCGCCATGCGCTCGGGGGCGATGACTTCCTCGAGCGTCTCGGTCCACTCGCTCGAGGCCGCCTCGCATCGCGCGGTCCGCTCGGTCGCGAGCCCGCCTTGGCGCGGCGTACTCCACCCGATCGGTGCGAGCTGCGCGCGCGGGGCGCTGCGTGCAGGCGGCGGCGGATGGTCGTGGGCGACGATCCGGCGCGTGGCCGCGGCGGCCGCGGTCGTGACCGCGTCGAGCTCGTCGAAGATCTCGGGAATGGCGTCGAGGGAGAGCAGCTCGTTGCCGTTGGTCGCGTCGCCTTCGCCGAGCTCGCCGGCGACCAGCCGCGCGCGGACGTGATCGACCGCGACGCGGACGGCGAGGGTGAACGTCTCGACCACGCCCTCACCGCCGGCCGCATGGGCGGCGATCACCGGTACGCGCGCCGCGAGGCCGAGCGCGTGGTGCAGATCCGACGGCGGCTGGGCGCCCGGGAGATCCTGCTTGTTGGCTTGCAGCACCAGTGGCACGTCGGAGCGGTTGCCGAGCCCGCGCACCAGCGATCGCAGCGCAGCCTTGGTGCGCGGTGCGGCGCTCGCGCGCGAATCGGCGACGAACACGACCGCGTCGGCGCTGTCGAGGAGCGTGCGCCCGCAGCGCGCGAGCTGGAGCTGCCGCGGCACGTTGACCAGCTGGCAACGCACCCGCGGCCCGCCGACCGCTTCGCCCTCGGCGTCGAGCCAGTCGAGCACCATGCCGCGCTCGTGCACCTGGTCGGCGTGGCTGGGCTGGCGGAGCGAGAGCCGCTCGCAGAGCTTCTCCAGGTTGGTCGCCTTTCCGGCCTCCGGGGGGCCTTCGTAGACGATGCGCAGTACGACGCTGTTGGTCCGGCGATCGACGTACGGCACGTTACGCGACGCCCTCGAGCGATGGCCTTCGCCGCATCTCCATCCGGGGCGCGCTCGATCGGGGCGAGCGCGCCGCTTCACCTGGCTGGTACTTCTTCACAGCCAACCAGGCTAGGGCTGCGCGCGGGACCTCGATACTGGCGAGTCCGACAGGCGTGAGCGCACCCCTGACTCACGGGTCAGGTCTGCCGCTCCTAAGGAAACCGCGGAGAAAATGTGAGTGCACGCAGGCCCGCAGATGACATCGTACCGTCGGGATCAGAGGGATTCGTATCGCCAAACGTTGCTGTACGTACGCTGGGTTCCGACGGTTCGATACATCACTTGATAAAAAATGTGTATTTCAAATCATGTTCTTCTTGCGTAGTGAGCCAAAGAATTCTTCACTAGTGATGAATGAGAGTCGCGTGTGTTCCGGTGATGGCGCCAGAGGCCGTTCGCTCGCCGTGCGAGCGTCCCGCCCTTCAGCTCGCACCGCTCGATGGTGCGTTCGTGGGCCGCGAGCGCGAGCTGGCGGCGCTGGTGGCTGCGGTCGACGCGGGCGCGCGCCGGGTCTGGGTCAGTGGTGCCTCGGGCCTGGGCAAGACCGAGCTGCTGGCCCAGCTCGCCCTCCGGTGCCGCGCGCAGGGCGTGCCCTACTACTGGGCCGGGCCCCACGAGGCGCTGACCCCGACCGTGCTGCGCGCGATCTGCGACGAGCTGGCACGCACGGCTGACGCCAGCGGCCGGCGCGTCCTCCTCCTCGACGACTTCGTCCCGCTGCGCGCGATCGAGTCCTGGTTCGTCGAGCGCTTCCTGCCCGCGCTGCCGGCCCAGCTCACCGTCGTGGTCGCCGATCGCGCGGCGGCGCCCGCCTGGCGCGGCGACGATCCGCACATCGCCCTGGCGCCCGTCAGCGACGCCGACGCGCGCCGTTACCTCGAGCTCCGCGGCATCGAAGCCCGGGTTGCCGACGAGATCCTCGCGCTCGCCGAGGGCATCCCGGCCATGCTCGCGACCGCCGCCGATGCCGCCATGAGCACCACGGTCGCGGGAACCGGTATCGCTGCGGACGGCAGTGCGTCGTTCTACGCGCGGCGCGACACCGACGCCCACCGCCTCGCGATCGCGGTGCTCGCCGCTGCGCGCACGGCGCCGTACGAGCTGCTGGAGCTGGCGTTCGAGGAGCCCGGCGCCGCGCGCGATGCGTTCGCATGGCTCGCGCGGCTATCGATCGTCGAGCATGCTCCCGAGGGGCTGCGGCCCCATACGCTGTTCCGCAGGGCCTGCGACCGCGAGCTGGCGGAGCGCGCGCCGGCCGTGTGGGCGCGTGCGCGCAACATCGCACGCCGCTTTGCCGATCGCCGGATCGCGATCGCGCGCGAGCCCGAGCGCTGGGTGCTCGATCGGCTGTTCGTCGACCGCGAGCTTGCCGCCGTGCGCGAGCACATGATCCTGCGCGTGGCCGGGCCGGTGCTGCGCGTGACCCCGGTGCAGCTCGACGACCGCGCGGCGATCTTCGAGCTCGCTTCCGGCGTGGGCGCCGCCACCGCCGCGGCGGCCGCGCGCTGGCTCGACGACGAAGGCGCCGCCTTCGATGTGCTGCGCGACGCGTCCGGCGAGGTCCAGGGCTACCTGTGCAGCATCGCGCTCGATGCGGGCGGGCACGCGAGTCATGCCGACCCTGTGCTCGATGCCTGCGCGGTCCATCTGCGCTCGATCGGCTGGTTCGAGCCGTCGAGCGCCCCCGATGCACGCGCGCTCGTGTTCCGCGACTGGACCGTGGCCACCATCCACCAAGCGCCGAGCACCGGCGCGGCGCAGCTGATCGCCCGCATCGCGGCGCGACTGGTCACCACGCCCGGTGTCGACCATGCGTTCCTGGTCACCGACCGCCCCGAGCCATGGCAGCGCAGCCTGCGCGCCCTGGGTCTCGAGCCGGCGGTCCTCGTCGAGCCGCGGCTCGCCGGCCGCGGCGGCACGGTGATCGCGGCGGACCTGCGCCGCTGCGCGGTGTCCACGATCCTCGAACGCCTCCGCGAGACCGCCGCCCACGCCGACGACGCGCCGGTCGCGCTCGCAGGCCAACCCGCCGCGGCATCCCCGCGCGCCGACCTGCGGCCACATCGTCACCGAGCGGTGTTGCCGCATGCGGACGCGCTGCGTGCTCGGCCTGTTGCGGTCGCGTTCCCGACGCTGGTCGTGCCGCCGTTGACCTCACCCGTGCCGCTCGCAACGTCGACCCTGCCGGCGCTGTCGCCGCGCGCCGCACGCAGGAACGCAGCGCCGGTGCGCTCGCGGG
>DATIPJ010000477.1:0-2731 GCA_035472155.1 Kofleriaceae bacterium | reverse complement strand
GGCGGTCGCGGCCACCGGCGGTGGCGGCCCGGCCCCCAGCGCCGTGCGTGCGCAGCTCGACGCGCTCGCCGCCGAATGCCTGGCGCCTCGTCTCGATGCGTGGTCGCGCGCCCTCGAGCGCGCCGACGCCACGCTCTCCTCGTTCGTCATCCCACGCGCTGCACCCCCACGCGCTGCATGCCCACGCGCTGCACCCCACGCCAGAGGTCTTCCATGATCAAGGTCTCGTCCGTCCTCGAGTTGATGAAGAACACGCCGCTCGTCCGCCTGCGCGGCCGGGCCGTCTCTCGCCCGCGCGCCGAGCTGTGGGCCAAACTGGAGCTGGCCATGCCCGGCCAGATGAAAGATCGCGTCGCCCTCAAGATGGTGAGCGATGCCGAGGCCAGCGGCGCGCTGTCGCCCGGCGGCACGATCGTCGAGAGCTCGTCGGGCACGATGGCCGAGGGCCTCGCTCGGGTGGGCAACCTCAAGGGCTACAAGGTCATCATCGTCACCGATCCGCGGATCGACGCGAGCACGGCCGCCAAGCTGCGCGCGCTCGGCGCCGAGCTCGAGATCGTCGACGCCTATCACCCGACCGGCGGCTGGCAGCAGTCGCGGCTCGAGCGCTTGAAGCAGGTGCTGACCCGCAACCCGGGCGCGTTCTGGCCGCGCCAGTACGACACCGCGAGTAACCCGGGCGCGTACACCGATACCATGGTGACCGAGCTCGTCGAGGCGCTCGGGTCGCGCATCGCCGCGCTCGTCGGCACCGTCGGCAGCGGCGGCTCACTCACCGGTACGGCGGCGGCGCTGCGCAAGCATCTCCCCGACGTGCGGGTGGTCGCGGTCGACGCCACCGGCTCGGTGCAGTTCCACCAGCCCAACCAGCCGCGCCTGCAGAGCGGCCACAGCAACAGCATCATCGCCGGCAACATCAACTACCGCGTCATCAGCGAGGCCCACTGGCTGGCCGATGGCGAGGTGTTCAACGCCTGCCACGAGCTCGCGCGACGCGAGGGCATCTTCGCCGGCGGCTCGTCGGGCGCGGCCTACACCGTCGCGTCGTGGATCGCCGAGCAGTACGGCCCCGACAAGAGCGTGGTGTGCATCTTCCCCGACCGCGGCGACCGCTACGGCGAGACCATCTACTCCGAGAAATACCTCGCACAGCACGAGCTGATCGGGATCGAGGCCGCCGCACAGCCGGAGCGCATCCGCTACGGCGTCGATGTCGCGCGGCGCTGGAGCTGGGCGCCGCTGCCGCACGACGGCTCGATGCCCTACCACGCGGCCGACGCCGGCAAGAGCTCGGACCTCACGCGCGCGCTGGGGCTGCCATGACCCGCCACTACGTCTTCGTCGAGAGCAACACCACGGGCACCGGGCGGCTCGCGGTCGAGCGCCTCCTCGCGCGCGGCCAGCGCGTCACGTTCGTCACGCGCCAGCCAACGAAGTACCCCTTCCTCGCCCAGCGACCGGCCCCGCCGACCCTGCGTGTCGCCGAGGTCGAGACCAATGACGCCGCGGCCGTCGAGGCCTGTGTGCGCGCGATCGCCGCCGAGCGTCCGATCGACGCGCTCCTCACCTTCTCGACCTTCTATGTCCCGCTCGTCGCCGAGCTCGCCGCGCGGCTCGGCCACCGCTACCTCGACCCGCAGGCCGCGCTCACATGCCACGAGAAGCACCGCATGCGCGCCGTCCTGTCGCGCGCCGGCCTGCCGACCCCGGGCTTCTGGCTCGTGCGCTCCGCCGAGGAGGCCGAGTGGCTGAGCACCGGCATCGCCTATCCGTGCGTCGTCAAGCCGACCGCCGAGAGCGGCAGCACCGGCGTCCGCCGCGTCGACGATCGCGACCAGCTGCTCGCCCACGTCCGCACCCTCGCATCGCGCACCGTCAACGAGCGCGGCCAGGCCCTGGCGGGCGAGGTCCTCGTCGAGCGCTTCGTCTCCGGTCCGGAGTTCAGCGTCGAGACCCTCACGCGGTCGCGCGGCGACACCGTCGTCCTCGGCGTCACGCGCAAGCACCTCTCCGCACCGCCGTGCTTCGTCGAGCTGGGCCACGACTTCCCGGCCGACCTCGACGAGGCGACCCGCACGGCCCTCGAGGACGCAACCCTGGCCGCGCTCGACGCCGTCGGGTTCGATCTCGGGCCCGCCCACACCGAGCTTCGCCTGTCCCCCGAGGGCCCCGTCGTCATCGAGATCAACCCGCGGCTCGCGGGCGGGATGATCCCCGAGCTCGTCCGGCACGCCACCGGCCTCGATCTACTCGAGCTCGTGCTCGCGCAGCTCGTCGGCGACCCGGTGGACCTGACCCCGACGCGCCGGCAGCACGCGGCGATCCGCTTCGTCACCTCGAACCGCGACGGCCGCCTCGCAGCGATCCGCGGCGTCCACGCCGCGCGTGCGAGCCACGGCGTCTGCGAGGTCGCGATCGATCGCTCGATCGGCGCCGCGGTCCGCTCGCCGAGCTGCGCCGCCGATCGACTGGGTTACATCATCGCCACCGGCGAAGGTGCCGTTGCCGCAAGCGCCGCCGAACGCGCGCTCGCCCACATTCGCCTCGACGTCGATGGCCCGATCGCTCACCGTGCCGGTCGCTCGACCGAGCACCGCTTCGGTCACCTGATCGACCGCACGATCTGGCGTCCGACCGACCTCTCCCTCGATCACTCGCTCACCGACTGATCCATCGATTGCCGATCACCGACAAGGAGCATTGTATGGCCGATTCCACCAATATCGAAGAC
>DATIPJ010000476.1:0-3269 GCA_035472155.1 Kofleriaceae bacterium | reverse complement strand
CAGATCTGCCTCAAGGACGGCTTCTCGCCCGACAGCATCTACGAGCTGCTCTACACGGCCAAGGATCCGACGGTGTCGGGCCTGGGCTTCGCGGCGACGCGCGACCTGATCGCGTTCCTGCGCCACGCGCAGAAGGACGACCCCGGCACCGCCAACCCGCTCGCCGGCGCGATCCGCACCGCGCTCACCCACGGCACGTCGCAGGCCGGCCGCTATCTGCGCACGTTCCTCTTGCTCGGGTTCAACCGCGACGAGCACGGGCGCACCGTGTTCGACGGCATGAACCCGCACCTCGCCTCCCAGCTGCTGCCGCTCAACGTGCGGTTCGGCCAGCCCGGGCGTGCGTACGGCCAGCACGAGGACCACCTCTATCCGACCGCGCAGCCGCCGTTCACCTACGGCGTCTCGCTCGATGGCATCGCGCGCGACGCCGGCGGCATCCTCGACACGTGCCAGCGCACGCGCACGTGCCCGAAGATCATCCATACGGTGAGCTCGACGGAGTACTGGCAGGGCCGCATGTCGCTCGACACCACCGACGTGCACGGGCGCTTCGATCTGCCGCAGCCGCCCGACGTGCGCATCTTCCACTTCGCCGGGACCCAGCACGTGCCCGCCGCGACGCCCGCCGCCGGCATCTGCCAGCAGCTCAGCAATCCCAATCCCTATCAGCCGCACCTGCGCGCCCTCTTGCTGGCGCTGCGCGCGTGGGTCGTCTCGGGCAGCGCGCCGCCGGCGAGCCGGTTCTCGACGCTGCGCGAGGGTACGCTCGTCGACTCCGCGCAGCGCGCGATCGGCTGGCCGAACATCCCCGGCGTCCGCTACTCGGGCGTGCTCAATGAGCTCCGGCTGCTCGATCACGGCCACCGGTTCGACGTCGACCGCGAGAGCGGCATCGTGGACGAGCCGCCCCGCGCGCAGCCCCACGCCGACTACAACGTGCTCGTGCCGCGGGTCGACGCCGATGGCAACGAGCTCGGCGGCCTGCGCTCGGTCGGCGTCGAGGCGCCGATCGGCACGTTCACGGGCTGGAACCTGCGCCGCGCCGGCTTCGCCGAGGACGAGGAATGCGGCCTCACCGGCAGCTTCATCCCGTTCGCTGCCGCGCGCGCCGACCGCGATGCCTCCGGCGACCCGCGCCGCTCGCTCGAGGAGCGCTACCGCGATCACGCCGGCTACGTCGCCGCCGTGCGCGCCGCCGCCGATCGCCTCTTCGCCGCGCATCTGCTGCTCGCCGCCGACGCCGACCTCATCGTCGCCCAGGCCGACGCGAGCGCCATCTTGCGATGACGCGTCGTACGCCTGATCGGTATCGATTGCGGTGGCCGATATCCAGCGTGCAATGTCAGCCGCTGACCGTGGCGACGGCGACGGCTCGAAGGTGTCAGCCGCGGCGGACCGCGGTCGCGGCGCCACGAGGTATCGTCGGGTCGTGAAGCGGGCCCTCGTCATCGCGATCTCGAGCGCGGTCGCGTGCACGAGCGCACACGATGCGTCGAACGGCGACCCGGGCGTCGATGCGGCGCCGTCGCGCGATGCGGCGAGCGATGCGTCGGCCGCCCCGGACACGATGCCCGGCGGCGGCGGCAATCCGGCCGGGGCCTGCCACGGCGCGACGGTGTGCGAGGACTTCGAATCGACCGCGGTCGGCAGCGTGCCGGGCGCGCCATGGAGCATCTCGACGCCGAATTGCATGGGCGCGGGGGCGTTGTCCGTCGACAACTCGCAGGCGCACGGCGGGGCGCACTCGCTCAAGGTCACCGGCAAGGGCAGTTACTGCGATCACGTGTTCCTGTCGAGCGCGGCCCCGGCGTCGATCGCCGGCACGCTGTATGCGCGCTTCTACGTGCGCTTCGAGACGGTATTCGCCGCCTCGCACACGACGTTTCTCGCGGCCGCCGACGCGACCGACGGCAAGGACCTGCGCATGGGCGGACAGTCGAACATCTTCATGTTCAATCGCGAGCTGAACGACGCGACGTTGCCCGCGCTCAGCCCGACGGGGATCGCCCAGAGCCTCGCACCTGCAGCCAGCACCTGGTACTGCGTCGAGATCGCGATCGATGGCGCCGCCCACGCGCTGCACACGTCGATCGACGGCATCGCGCGGGCGGGCCTCGTCATCGACGCCACCCCGACGCCGGAGATCGATCAGCCGTGGCTCGGCGGGCCGACCTGGACACCTCGCCTGCAGAACATCCGGTTCGGCTGGGAGGCCTACGGCGGGACGACGATGAATCTGTGGTTCGACGACATCGCCGTTGGCGACGCGCCGATCGGCTGCCTGTGAGCCGTCCGGGCCGCGGGCGTATGATCGCGCGATCGCGAGCTACAAGCGCTCGCTCGAGCTCAATCCCAAGAACGACAACGCAAAGCGCATGATCGAGCTGGTGCGCTAGCCTGCATGTCGGTCTCCACTCACGCGCTGCGCAGGTGGCTCGTCAGCTCGGCCCAGGCGTTCAGGGCGGCCTTGACGCGCGTGAACATCTGATCGAGCTGCTCGCCCACGCCCTTGTCGGGGCGCTTGCTGGTGTCGCTCCACCTGCGCACCAGCTCGATCGCCTGCCATGCGGTGACCTCGACTGCGTCGAGCTTGAGCTCGCCGTCGGGCGAGCACAGCACCTTGGCTTCGGGCTCGCCCTGGTAGGCGAGGATCTCGAGCTGACCTTGCGCGTCCTCGCGAAACGCCTCGCGCGGAATGATCGGGGCGCGCGAGGCCAGCGTCTGGATCACATCGCGGACCCAGAGGGCCCAGGTCGCCTTCGACGGCAGCGGCATCGGCTGGCTGAGCGGCAGCGATGCGTGGAGGGAGATGTCGACGCGCAGCCACGGACGACGCGTGCCCGCGCCGGCGCGCTCGCCGCGGCCGAACAGCTCGACGAGCATGTCTTCTTCGGTGGTTGCGGTGCGGGCCGAGTGGAGCGCATCCCAGCGCCACTTGAACCTGGCGCACACGGTGAACGGATCGGGCCGGTGATACGGCTCGACCACCGATTCGCCGATGCGCTCGGTCGCGCGTAGCTCGAGGCGCTCGCTCAACGCTTCCACGCCGAAGGTCCGCAGACCCGATTCGCGGAGCGCGAGCAGCCACAGCGCCTTGAATTCGTCGTACGTCACGCGCGCAGGTGTAACACGTCGATGCGTGAATGCAGCATCAGAGATCGAACACCTGCGAGACACCGCCGAAGTTGCTCTTGACGACGATCTGAGGCGACACCGACGAGTACGAACGTCGGACGTTCGTGCGGTAGCCGCACAGGTGTTTGCGG
>DATIPJ010000475.1:0-7967 GCA_035472155.1 Kofleriaceae bacterium | reverse complement strand
CGCGAACGCGGGGTTGGGATCGCAGTCGGCGGAGATCGCGAGTCGCACCGGCCGCGGATCGTCGTGCGCGGGCGCGGTGCGCACGATGTGCTGGAGCACCAGCCCGCCGAGCTTGATCGCGACACTGTACGTGGTGCCGGGCGTGAGATCGGTGACCTCGATCGTGCCGAGCTCGCCGTCGAGCAATGCGTGCAGCTCAGCGACGGACTGATCGCCCGCGCGCACCTCCACCGTGATCTCACGCGCTGCGAGCCGCGACCAGACCGCGACGACGAACGAATCCTCGTCGGGGTCGAGCACCGCGGTGGCCAGCGGCGCGGCCTCGCTGCCGGTGCCCGTGCCGGTGCAGCCCACCGCGAGCAGCGCCGACGACGCCCCGAGCAGCTGCAGCAGCTCTCGTCGGCTCGGGGTCATCGCCTGCGAGGGTATCGCAAACGGCCGGCCTGATGGTGTTACCGAGCGCACGCGCGCGGGCCTCCGCCGCTACCCGAGAACGAGCGTCTGCGCGCCCCTGGCACGCAGCGTGCTCGAGGATCGGGTATGCGGCTACGTTCCATCATCACACCCGTCGCAGTGGCAATCGCCGGCTACGCAATGGCTCGTAATCGTCGGAGGCAGCGCGCCCGGCGCTTTGCCGCTCGTGACGAGCTCGCGAGCGACCCGCGCGATCCGGTCCAAACCTTCGACGACGTCTCGGAGCTCCAGGTGGTGCCGCTCGATGTCGACGCGCTGTCGACCGCGGATGTCGAGGCGGCGCAGGACCTGGCGCTGCTCGAGAGCGAGCTCGACGATCCGGCGGCCGCGTTCGCGGATACCACCGACGAGGTCATCGAGCTCGATCACCCGATCCGGCGCGACGGTGGCGACCTCTACGGGGCGCACACGCCGGCCGCGGTCGACCGCGTGCACCCCGATGACGATCGCGCGTTCAAGGAGGGCCAGAACTGGATCGAGGCGCTCGAGACGAGCGCGATCGAGAACGGCGCTGAGCCCGAGCGCCCGCTCGATGACATCATCGACGACGAGGAGGTGCTGCAGCCGCCGCACGCCTCGGACAAGCGCGATCGGCCGGTGGCAGACCTGGGCTCGGGCGGCCGCCGCGGCCTGTGACCGCGGCAGTGGCCTGGCTCGCGGCGGCGTGCGACGCTGCGCGGCGTGACACCCGTTCCACCCGCGACATCCCGACTCGATCTCGGAGGCCTCTCGACCTACGTCGTCGGACCGACCGACGCCGCCCTCACGTGCGTGCTGCTGCACGGCTTCGGCGCGCCCGGCGATGACCTGCTCGGGCTCGCCGGCGCGTTCGACGGCCCGATCCGCTTCGTCGTCCCGGCGGCGCCGCTCGAGCTGGGCGGCCTGTACGGCGATTCGCGCGCGTGGTGGATGATCGACATGATGCGCCTCGAGCAGGAGCTGCGGGGCGGCCCCCGACGCGACCGGCGCGACGAGGTTCCCGAGGGGCTGTCCGAAGCGCGGGCGCGTGTGACGCAGCTGCTCGACGAGCTGAGCGCCCGATTCTCGGTCGGCGCCGACCGCCTCGTCCTCGGCGGATTTTCGCAGGGTGCGATGCTCTCGCTCGACGTCGCGCTGCACCGCGAGACCCCGCCGGCGGGCCTGCTCCTGATGTCGGGCACGCTCATCGCGGAGTCGGTGTGGCAGGCGCGGATGGCCAAGCTCGCCGGCGTGCGCGTGGTGCTCTCGCACGGTCGCAACGACGGCCTCTTGCCGTTCAGCACCGCCGAGGTCCTGCGCGATCGGCTGATCGCGGCCGGCGCCGAGGTCGACTGGGTCCCGCACAACGGCGCGCACGAGATCCCGACCGTGGTGCTCGAGCACGCCGCCGAGCTGCTGGGCGCGATCGGCTCGCGCACGGCGTAGCCGCGAACGCGATCTCAGTGCGATGCGTCGGGCGCCACGCGCTCGACCCGGTAGCCCTTGTGGGCGAGCAGCTCGAGCACGCTGCGCGGGCCCACCAGATGCATCGCGCCGACCGCGACGAACGCGCCGCCTGCCGCGTGCATCCGGTCGATCGCGTCGATCCACGACGCATTGCGGTCGTAGAGCACCTCGTTCATCTCCTGGTCGTACTCGGCGGCGGTGTAGCCGTGCTGCAGCGCCGAATCCTTCTCGCCGTCGCTGATCGCGACGATCGTCCGCTCGTCGCCCTCGCCGTATGCATCGAGCATGGCCCGGGCGCGCCGCTCGTTCTCGGGCAGCTCGTCGAGCATCATCTTGAGCGCCTTGGTGTCCATCCACCTGCCGAGGATCTGCAGCTGGTCGCTCGCGCGCTCGAGGTACACGATCGGCTTGCCCTCGCGCTGGGCGCGCGCCGACAGCGCCTTGTCCATCGCCACCGTCGGCGGCAGGCCGCGCAGCGACAGCTGTGCCGCGGGCACCAGCGGCGGCATGTGCTCGACCGCGCGCGCCATCCCGGGCCCGATCGCGGCCTCGAGCTTCTTCCAGTAATCGTCGCCGAGCGAGGTGCGCAGCGAGCTCGCGGTGGGGCGCAAGAGCGACGCGGCCTCGGGATCGTCGAGGTTGGCCTCCATCGCGAACGTGTGCGCACCGTCGAGCTTGCGCCAGACCACGTCGGGCAGCCGGGTCTCGGCGTCGATCCCGGCGTGCATCGTGCCGAGGAAGTACGTCGTGGTGCCGGCCTTCTCGGCCGACCACAGCAGCGGATGCGCGAGCCGGGTCGGGCTCGCGGTCGGCCCGGAGGTCGTCTCGGGAGCCTTCTTGCACGCCGGTGCCAGCGCTGCGACCAACGTCACGACCAGGGCGGCGCGCTTCATCTCTTCACGTCATTAGCACGCGTTCGTAGCCATGCTCACAGAAGCAAGGCGGCCGCGGCTTCATCATCGACGACGTGCGATCGGTGCGATGGGCGAGATGCCTGGTGCTCGCGGCTTCCGTGGCCGCTGTTGCGCCGGCCCGCGCCGACGACACCGTGCTGCTCGCCAGCCGCTGGCCGACCGTCCCCGCCGGGCGCGGCCTCTCGCTCGAGGACCAGATCACCGATCGGCTCACCATGCTCGGCAACGAGCTCGGCAAGCACCTCGACTTGCTCAGCCACGACATGTTCCAGCTGACGGTCGATTGCCGGCATCGCCGCGCGCGCGTGCGGCTCGGCGCCGGCGACGACGAGCACCTCGCGTTCCGGTTCGCCGGCGACATCCAGTTCGACGACGTCAACGCGCACATCGACGCGCGCATCGACCTGGCGTTCCACGGCCATCTTCTGCACCTCGAGTTGCCCGCGCTCGAGATGTCGCCGGCGGAATATCACGGCGACTACGGCGTCGAGGTCAAGCTGCCGCTGTTCGTCCGCAAGTTCTGAGGGGGCTCGCGGCGCTACCGGGCGACCAGCTTCTCGAAGATCGCGATCAGCTCGGCGAGCTCCGTGTGCGCCAGCCGGTCGAGCTCCGGCGGCGGCTTTCGGTACGCGCGCAACAGCGCCTGCTTGATCGCCGCGCCCTTGCGGGTCAGCGCCACCAGCTTCACGCGCCGGTCGTGCGCGCCCTCGCTGCGCTGGGCGAGGCCGGCGGTCTCGAGCCGCCCGACGATGAACGTCGCGTTCGCCGGGTCGCAGCCCCACTCGCGCGCGAGCGAGCCGATCGGCCGCCCGTCGCCCGGCTCGAGGCTCCACAGCGCACGCGCGTCGTTGGGCGTGAGGCCGCGCCGCTCGAGCACGCGCGCGCGATCCGGGCTGGTGGTCATCAGATAGTCGAACATGAGCGCCCACGCACGCCTGGCGAGGATGTCCTTGCTGCTTGCCGTGCGCGCCATGTCGATCGCCGCTTGCCTCCGGCGCAAACGGTACCACACTGGATTTAGTTTAAGTACTTCAAGTAATCGATCGAGAGGTAGACATGGCGACAGACCACCCCACCGGCCGCGTGCTCATCATCGGCGGCAGCCTCAACGGCCTGACCACGGCGCTGCTCCTCGCGCACCACGGCGTCTCGTGCACCGTCGTCGAGCGCCACCCTGCGACCACCGTGCAGTACAAGTTCGCCGGCATCTCGCCGCGCTCGATGGAGATCTTCCGCAGCCTCGGGATCGAGGACGAGATCCGCGCCCGCAAGACCGGCGACCAGAAGTCGGGCCAGATCGCGCGCGCGAAGAACCTCGCCGACCCGGACGTCCAGTTCATGGGCCTGCCATGGGCCGGCACGTCCGACTTCTCGGCGACCACGGCGGAGACCTGCGACCAGGACCGCCTCGAGCCGATCCTGCGCGCCCACGCCGAGCAGCTCGGCGCCGACGCGCGGTTCGGCACCGAGCTCGTCGCGCTCGAGGCGGGCGAGACCGAGGTCCGCGCGCGCGTGCGCGAGCTGGCGACCGGACGCGAGGAGACGATCACCGCGGCGTACGCCATCGCCGCCGACGGCACCGGCGGCCGGACCTACGAGCGGCTCGGCCTTGCGCGTCGCGGCCCGGGCGTGCTGCAGCACTGGATGAACCTGATCTTTCGCACCGACCTGACGCCGGTGCTCGCCGGGCGCAAGATCACGTCGTCGTTCGTCACCGACGTCAATGGCTCGATCGTGCCGCGCGAGGACCGCTGGCTGCTCGCCGTGCAGTACCAGCCCGAGCGCGGCGAGCGGCCCAGCGACTTCGACCAGGCGCGCACCGCCGAGCTGGTGCGCAAGGCGGCCGGGCGCGACGACGTCCAGGTCGAGCTGTTCGACGCGCGCAGCTGGGACGTCGCGGCCTACACCCTCGAGCGCTTCCGCAAGGGCCGCGTGTTTTTCGTCGGCGACGCCGCCCACGCGATGCCGCCAACGGGCGGCTTCGGCGGCAACACCGGCATCCACGACGCGCACAACTTGGCCTGGAAGCTCGCCCTCGTGCTCGCCGGCAAGGCCGACCCGGCACTCCTCGACACCTACGACACCGAGCGCCGGTTCGTCGCCGAGCGCACGCTGGGCCAATCGCTCGCCCGCCTCGCGGCGTGGTTCAAGGACACCGGCAATCGCCTGCCGCCCCCCGAGCCGATCGCCGACGACCTCGCGGTCACATTCGGCCCGCGCTACCCGGCGGGCGCGCTGGTCCCCGACGACAACGACCGCGACGACGCCCACAACGACGCCGTCGGCGACACCCCCGCCGGCGCCGCTCCCGTCGCCGACTCCGCCCCTGTCGCCGCCGCCGCCGACGCGCCGGCCACCCCCGCGAGCGCCTTCGAGGACCCACGCACCCCGTCGGGCCGGCCCGGTATCCGCGCCCCCCACTTCGAGCTCCAGCACGGCCAGAAGCGCATGCCGATCCACGACGCGTTCAACAAGGCGTTCACCTTGCTCGTCGGCGCACAGGGCCACGGCTGGGCCGATGCCGCGCACGCGGTCGCTCGCCAGCGCGGCCTCGAGCTGCCGGTGATCCGCATCCATGAGCGGGCCGAGCAGCGAAGCGAGGGGCGCGCGGAAGGCGACATCGACGCCACCGACGTCGACCGCCGCTTCGCAAAGACCTACGGCGTGACCGACACCGGCGCCGTGCTCGTCCGCCCCGACGGCATCGTCGCCTGGCGCTCGCGCGCCGCGGTCGCCGATCCCACGTCCGCCCTCGCCGCCGCGCTGACCACGATTCTCGGCGCGCGCGCCTGAAGACCGGACCCGTGCAGGCGCTGCGCTGGCCTGCGCCTTTGAGCCGGCCGAGATGGCTCGTCGCAGCGACCGACCTCAGGCCGGCCGCGCCGTCTGCTGAGCTCCAGGCAGCGACAAGGAGGCGAGCGACGGACCGCTCGACACGGCGGCGGTGGCGCGGCGGCTGTGTCGCGCGGCGCGCGTCGAGAAGTACCAGCGATGTCTCAAGCCAGGTAGCACGGCTCCGACGTTCACCAGAACCGCTTGCGGACGTCGCGCAGCCAGCCGTCGAGGCCGGCGACCACATCGGCCGGCGGATCGGGCGGCAGTACTGATGATGGCCACGCTGCGTCGACCGCCTGGATCGCGGCCACCAGCCGTGCGCGCCATGCGGTGGCCTGCTCGGCCGTGAGCTCCTGGCGTTCGGCCGTGCGCTTGATCTCGATCAGCTCGCCGATCTCGGCGGGGACGAACGGGCCGAGCCGCGCGACGTCGGTGACGACCTCGGCGTGCGCGAGCAGGTGGCGCCCGGTCGCGGCCGTGCGCAGCACGTAGAGCGCGCGCTTCGCGGTGGGCCGATCGTCGAACGCGCGCAGCTGGCTGGTGGCGAACCCGCTGTAGTGGCGCGCCACGCGGCGCGAGAGGACCGGCGCGACCACCGCGCGCGCCTCGGCGAGGAGCGCGGGGTCGCCGCCGAGGGCCAGCTCGCCGAACAGGCGCTCGAGGAAGTTGCCGTTGCCTTTGAGCGCGCCACGCAGCACCTGCGCCAGCTCGTTGGAGCCGTAGTCGAGCTCCACACCGTCGACGACCTCCATGCGGTCGCGCGACTCGTCGGGGACGTTCAGCCCGACCAGATCGTGGGTAGGGGCCACGTGCACGCACTTGAGGTCGAGGTCGCTGTCGGGAGAGGGAAAGCCGTAGGCATGCGCGCCCGAGAGGTAGATGACCAGGTGGTGGCGCTCGCGGTCGCGCTCGGCGAGGAATGCACGGGCGACGGCGACCTGCGCCGCCGTCAGCACGCGCCATGGGTCGGTCTCCGTCTCCGTTTCCGTTTCCGTCTCAGTGGTCAAACGTCGCCTCCGGGGCCGGGGGAGCATCGGCGCCCCATGGGCCGATCGATGCGACCCGCCCCGTCGCGCCGACCGGGCGCAGCTCGCCGTCGACCGTGCACTCGACGCGCGTGATCACCTCGGTGCCGGGCAGCAGCGGCACCGCGGAGGGATCGAGGTCGCCGAGTCCACCGAGGCGGAGCGCCACGCCGTCACTGTGGCGCAACTCGCCGGCCGGTCAATCAGGCCAGCCGGTCAAACGCGGCAGTCGCCGTCGGCGGGCGCGGCGGCGGTGGCGCGGCGGCTGTATCGCGCGGCGCGCGTCGAGAAGTACCAGCGGCGCGCTAGCGCCAGCCGCCCTCGACCCAGATCCAGATGTTGCCGCGGCGCTCCCAGCGGCCGTCCTGCCAGCTCTGGCGCTCGCGCTGGCGCTCCCAGCGGCCCGGCTGCCATTCCCACTGGTTGCCGCGCCAGTCGTAGCGGCCGCGCACCCAGACATGACCTTCGCGCCGCGGCTCGTGGCGATCCTCGCGCGGCGGCGGGGGCGCGCTGCGCGGGCCTTCGCTGTCCTTGACCCAGGTGCCACTGATGAACTGCCACGCGCCGTTGTTCTGGATCCACCCGCCGGCCTGGAAGTGCATCCCGGGGTGGGCAGCCAGCCGCTCCCCCGGCTTCCAGACGTACTCGCCCCTCGCCCAGGCCCAGTGCCCGGGGCTCCATTCGTAGCCCGGCTCGACGCGGACGTCCTCGTAGCGCGGGGCGGGCGGCGGCTGATCGAGCGGCGGGTAGACGGGGATCTCAGCCCAGCCGCCCTCGACCCACTCCCAGTGATCGCCGCGCAGCTCCCAGCGGCCTTCGTTCCAGCGCTGCGCCGGGCGCTCGCGCTCCCAGCGGCCGGCGAGCCACTGCCAGTTGCCGTTCTGCCAGTCCCACCGGCCGCGCACCCAGACGAAGCCGGGGCGCGCGCTGAACCGCTCCTCGCGCGGCGGCGGAGGCGCCTGCGTCGGGAACCGCGGGCGCGGGGCCTCGATCCAGTCGCCGTCGACCAGGACGTAGGCGCCGTCGCGCAGCTCCCAGCGCGCGTCGCGCCAGCGCCTGCCCGGGCGCTCGCGCTCCCAGCGGCCGTCGATCCACGCCCAGTTGCCGTCGCGCCAGTCCCAGCGTCCGCTGACCCACACGAAGCCCGCGCGCCCTTCGACCCGCTCCTCGCGCGGCGGCGGGGGCGCTTCGCGCGGGCGGATGTCGGCCTCGATCCAGCTGCCATCGACGAGGACCCACTCGTCGCCGCGCTGCTCCCAGCGCGCCTCGCGCCAGCGCTGGCCGCGCCGCTCGG
>DATIPJ010000474.1:0-2025 GCA_035472155.1 Kofleriaceae bacterium | reverse complement strand
AATTGGTGCGCTGGATGACTACCTGTGTCGCCCGCGCACGGTCACCACCAGCCGGCGAGCGGTTGCGGCGCGAGCCAGTCGATGCTGGGCACCGGCTCCGACACCGGCTCGAGCGCGGGATCGCCGAGGTCGGGCTCGGCGCGATCCTGTTCATCATCTCGGAGGCCGGCGTGTGGTCATTCCGCCCCGACGATGACGTCGAGCTGTCGATCCCGGCGTCGCGCGCGCTGCGCCGCGAGGTCGACGAGCTCGGCGCGCGGTTCGGCGTGGGCTCGCGCGACGACGGCGTGTTCGTGATCGACGGCGAAGGCGTCGTGCGGTTCGCCCACGCGCCGAGCGTGGAGCTGACCGCCAGCCTGGCCGGCGCGCTCGACGCTGCGGGCCGCGAGCTGCTCGGCCTGCCGCCGCGCCCGGGCATCACGCGCCGCGACTGGGCGGTGATGAGCCTGGTCGCCGGCTTCGGCGTCGCGCTGTTCGCCGGCTGCCGCAGCCCCGGCGCCGAGCACCCCGCGCCCGCACCGACCACCGCGAAGGCGGGCAGCGAGGTCGACATCCTGCTGCGCATCAATGGCCAGGAGCGCCGGCTGCGCGTCGACCCGCGCGTGTCGCTGCTCGATGCGCTGCGCGAGCACCTCGCGCTGACCGGCACCCGCAAGGGCTGCGATCACGGCCAGTGCGGCGCGTGCACGGTGCTGCGCGATGGCCGCGCGGTCAACGCGTGCCTGACTTTGGCGATCACCGCCGAGGGCGCCGAGATCACGACGATCGAGGGCCTCGCGAAGGGCGACAAGCTCCACCCGCTGCAGGCCGCGTTCATCGAGCACGATGCGTTCCAGTGCGGCTACTGCACGTCGGGCCAGATCATGGCCGGCGTCGCGGTGCTGCGCGACGGGCGCGCGAAGACCGACGACGAGGTGCGCCAGCAGATGAGCGGCAACATCTGCCGCTGCGGCGCGTACCCCAACATCATCGCGGCGATCCAGGCCGCGCGGAAGGCGGTGTAGCGATGAAGCCCTTCACCTACGTCCGTCCGCCGGACGCTCGGGCCGCGATCACGGCGGCCGGCGCGAGCGGCGCGAGCTTCCTCGCCGGTGGCACCACGCTGGTCGACCTCATGCGACTGGAAGTCATGAGCCCGAGCGCGCTGGTCGACCTCGGCCAGGTGCCACTGGCCGCGATCGAGCGCAGCGGCGACGGCCTCAGGATCGGCGCGATGGCGAAGAACTCCGACGTCGCGACCCACGCGCTCGTCGTCGAGCGCTACCCGCTGCTCGCCCAGGCGCTGCTCGCCGGCGCGTCGCAGCAGGTCCGCAACATGGCCACCGTCGGTGGCAACCTGTTGCAGCGCACCCGCTGCCCGTACTTTCGCGACCCCGCGGTGCCGTGCAACAAGCGCACGCCCGGCGCCGGCTGCTCGGCGCTCGACGGCTACACCCGCTCGCACGCGATCCTCGGCACCAGCGCCTCGTGCATCGCGACGCACCCGTCGGACATGTGCGTGGCCCTGGCCGCGCTCGACGCCGTGGTCCACACCCGCCACGCCGGCCGCGACCGCGCGATCCCGATCGCCGACTTCCACACGCTGCCCGGCGATCATCCCGAGATCGAGAACGCGCTCGAGCACGGCGAGCTGATCACGCACGTCGAGCTACCGCCCTCGCCGTTCGCCGCGCACGCGCGCTACGTCAAGGTCCGCGACCGCGCGGCGTTCGCATTCGCCCTCGCCGCGGCCGCGGTCGGGCTCGATGTCGCCGACGGCCGGATCCGCGGCGCGCGCGTCGCGCTCGGCGGCGTCGCCACCAAGCCGTGGCGCTCGCTCGAGGCCGAGCAGGCGCTCGTCGGCCAGGCGCCCGGGCGTCCCGCGTTCGAGCGCGCCGCCGCCGCGGCGATCGTCGATCCCAGACCGCGCCGCGACAATGCATTCAAGGTCGGGCTCGCGAAGCGGACCATCGTCCGCGCCCTCGAGCTCGCATGGGGGGCGCCATGAAGCCGATCGTCGGAACTGGCATCGACCGCGTAGATCGG
>DATIPJ010000473.1:0-3080 GCA_035472155.1 Kofleriaceae bacterium | reverse complement strand
GCAACTTCGTCTGCGGCTTCGTCGGCAACCCGACGCTCGAGGTCGACAGCGCGCGCGCCGTGCTGAGCTTCGCGCTCGCAGCGCAGGGCGGCCGCGTGGTGTTCACCGATGTCACCGCGACCATGACCACGTCGTCGCCCGGCGACGCGATCTCCGCAGCCAACGGCATCGCCACCGCGATGGCCGACAAGCTCAACAACGAGCCGACGATCAAGGCCGCGGTCAGCACCGCGCTCGACTCGATCATCCGCCAGTCCGCGGGGCTGAGCGCCTTCCCGATCGACAGCATCTCGATCGGCGGCGGCCTCATCTCGGTCCGCCCGGGCTGCCCGATGGACTGACCGGGCAACGAAGAGTGCTTCTCCCGGAGCAGCGTTGGCAACATCGCCGACCGGGCGATCCTCTACGTGGGTTCCACCGAGAGCAACGATCACGTACGCATCATCAGCGCTCGAGATGCGCCAAGAACGGCGACGCTATGAAGAAGCAGAATGAACCCAGCGCCGAGTCGCTCGACGAGATGCCCGAGATCGACGACCAGCGATTTCGCCGTCGGCCAGGTCGCGGTCATCATGCGAGCAGCAGCGGGGAGAGGTCGTCGCCATCGACGCCGACCTCTGGTCGCACTTCGGTTCAGCGGACGCTGTCAACCATGCGCTGCGCCGTGTTGTCGCCGAGAAGAAGGCTACCGGGTCCTGAGCACGAGGCCGGCGGAACCCAGGTGACGGGGCGAGTCTCCGTCGACGACCGAACGACAATCGATGGTGACCCCATTGGGACTTGAACCCAAGTTTTCGGCGTGAGAGGCCGACGTCCTAACCGCTAGACTATGGGGCCGGTTGCTTGAAGGAGTGTCGTTCTACCTGTGACGGCGGGAACGGTCAAGCCTTCGGTGGTTCGGGGACATGGATTCGAACCATGATAGTCAGATCCAGAGTCTGACGTCATACCATTAGACGATCCCCGAATGGATGCGCGGGTCCTTTAGGTAGTCGGAGCGCGGCGGTTCGTCAAGGTGTTGCGGGCGTCTTGGGGCGCGGGACCAGGAAGATTAGGGTCTTGCCACCGGTCCGGAGCACATGGACGGCCAGCCACGGCGTCGACGGCGTCTGGCTAACGAAGCGCGTGAGCTCGACGCCGCGGACGCTGTAGGGGCCGATCTGCTGCACCGCGATGCCGCGCCGCGCGAGCTCCTTTGCGAGAAAGTCGCTGGTCTCGCGCAGGCCGCGCCCGGAGATGAGCTGGCCCTGTCCGTCGGAGCGCGTCCCCGGCGGCATGCGCAGCTCGGGCTCCGCGCGCGCGACCGCCGGGGCGCCCAGCACCAGCGCGACCACGAAGGCACGGATCGCGAGCGTCACCCGCGCATCGTACCCGAAGGGGCCGAGATGCGTGGTACCGTGTAACCTCTCTGTAACACCACGGGAGCCTGAGATGCGCTTTGGATTCACGCTGTTGGCGGCGTCATTGGTGGTCGGCGGGGCGATGGCCGGCTGCAAGAAGTCCGGCGACGCATCGATCGCCCAGATGACCGAGCTCAAGACCAAGATGTGCGCCTGCAAGGACAAGGCGTGCATCGACCAGGTCAGCGCGGACATGGCGAAGTGGAGCGCCGCGCATCGAGGCACGGCGCCCGAGCAGGCCAGCGCTGACGATCAGAAGAAGCTGGCAGCGATCTCGACGGAGATGACCGACTGCATGACGCGCGTCATGCGCGAGGTCCCGGCCGCGGCCGGGGCCGCCGCGGGGTCGGCGGACTCGGGCTCGGGCGCGGCGGGGTCGGGCTCGGACGGCGCGAGCGCGGCCGGGTCAGGCGAGGCGGGAGGATCGAGCGCAGGGGCGGGCGCCGGTCTTCCGCCGCACGAGACGATGGCCCATCGCGCCGGCATGTGCCCGAGCACCGTGCTCGGCGCGACGACGAAGGCGGCGCAGAAGGGCAAGTCGGTCGTGGTCACGATCGCGGCGACCGACAAGGATGCGATCGCGGCGATCCAGAAGCGCGCCGATCACCTGCTCGCCGAGAAGCACAACGCCCCGAGCGGCACCGGCCACGACATGAAGGGCACGCACGGCGGCTCGCAGGGGCTGTGCCCGGTCTACGTACCCGACGGCTCGAAGGCGACCGCGAAGCACGACGCCAGCGGCGTCGTCGTGACGATCACGCCCAAGGACAAGCCCGATGATCTCGCCAAGGAGATCGACGGCCGCATCGCCAAGGCCGCCGACTGGGTCAAGACCAACGTCAAGGAAGGCGACCAGGGCAACCAGGGTGGCGTCGGCGGCGGCAAGGGCGACGACGGCTCGAACCACTCGGGCAAGGGCGACGGCAAGGGCCGCGATCGCAAGAAGGGCGTCGGCGGCGGCAAGGGTACCGGCGGTGGCGGCGGCGCGGGCACCGGCAAACCAGGCTGAGCCAGGGCGTCGCGGGAGAACTTGTTGGGCGACGCGTTCAGGCGTCGACGCGCGCGCGAGGCGATGGGAGGCCTGCGGCGAGGCCGAGGAACGTCGAGCGAAAATCGGCGGGCGGCGTGTTCAGGCGTCAGCGCGCGCGAGGCGAAGGGAGGCCTACGGCCATGCTGAACAAGGGTGTCGCGGGAGAAATGTTGGGCGACTCGTTCAGGCGTCAACGCGGGCGAGGCGATGGGAGACCTGCGGCGAGGCCGAGGAACGTCGAGCGAAAATCGGCGGGCGGCGTGTTCAGGCGACAACGCGCGCGCGAGGCGATGGGAGGCCTACGGCGGAGCAGGCGCGGATCAGGCGCGGATGATCGAGCCGACGTCCTTGCCCTGGAGCGCGGCCAGGACGTTGCCCGGCTTGAGGCCGTTGATGACCTGGAGCTCCTTGCACCAGAGCGCGCGCGGCAGGTACTCGACCACGATGCGCTCGAGAACGAGGTCGGGCAGGCCGCGCGCGATGAGCTCGGCGGCGGTGATGCTCGGGATGTGGGTGGCCGTTGGGTTCTTCTTGGGGTCGTCGGTGTAGAGGCCGTCTTCGTCCTTGATGAACAGGCCGCGGCGCGCGCCGAGGAACTCGGCGGACAGAAAGACGCCCGCGTCGGTGCGGTGCTGCGGGATCCGGCTGCC
>DATIPJ010000472.1:0-3563 GCA_035472155.1 Kofleriaceae bacterium | reverse complement strand
CACTGCGCCAGAGCGGCGGCAACCGCGCGGAAGCGGCGCGGATCCTCGGGATCGGGCGCGTCACGCTGTGGAAGCGCATGCGGCGGCTCGGCATGACGACCGACGACTCCGAGCAGGGCACCGAGCCCAGGTGAAACCCGGTGAACGCATCGAGGACCATGGACGTTGCCGGAAGCGTTGCCCGGCAACGTTGCCGCCGATCGCAGCGCGCGCAAACGTGGCGATCGCACGCAATGCTCGCTGGCATCGCGCTTGCGATGAGCCCGGTCCATGCCTCCCACCACGGGACACGGGCGACTCCGGGCGATCAGCGCCGGCCAGATCGCGATCTCGAGCGACCCGACCGAGACCCTGATCACCTACGGGCTCGGTAGCTCGATCGCGGTCGCCGCCTATGACCGCATGGCGCGGGTCGGCGCGCTGATGCATGCCGAGCTCACGCTCGGTCCGGCCTGCGGCTCCGAAGCGGAGCGCGACCCGGGGCGGTTCGTCGAGACCGGCGTGGCGCACATGCTGGCGGCGCTCCACGCGCGCGGTGCGCGCAAGGACCGGCTGGAGCTGCGCGCGGCGGGCGGCGCGCGGATCACCGGCGGCGCCCTCGAGGAGTGCTTCGGCATCGGCCGGCGCAACGTGGTCGCGCTCAAGAAAGTGCTGTGGCAGAACGGCATCCTGATCCGCGCCTACGACGTCGGCGGCGCGGTGGTCCGCACGCTCTCGCTGTGCATCGAGGATGGGATGGTCGAGCTCGTCACCCCGACGACCGCTCGCGCCCTGGGAGGAGACCTGACATGGTTCTGAACGTCATCGTGGTCGACGACAGCGCGATGATGCGCCTCGTGATCGGCCGCGCGCTGCGCATCGCGGGGCTGCCGATCGGCCGTATCGACGAGGCCGGCGACGGCGCGGCGGCGCTCGCCGTGCTCCGCGCCAGGCCGTTCGACCTCGCGATCATCGATATCAACATGCCGGTGATGAACGGGCTCGAGCTGATCGAGGCGATCGGGCGCGACGAGCAGCTCGCACCGATCCCGATCGTCGTGGTGTCGACCGAGGCCAGCAAGTCGCAGCTCGCCGGCATGCGCGACGCCGGCATCCGGTTCGTGCGCAAGCCGTTCGACCCCGAGCGCTTGCTCGAAGCGGTGGTCGGGGCACTGGGAGGCGCACCGTGACCGCCGCGCTGCGCACGACCAGCGACGTCGACGTCCTGCGCACCGCGATCGTGCTCACCATGGAGCGGCTGTGCTTCGCGAGCCCCGAGGCGTTCCTCGAGGAGCCACCCGCGGACGAGACGCTCGAGGCGTGGGTCGCGTTCCGCGGACCGAGCTCGGGTGCCGTCAGCATCGCGCTCCCCCGGCGCTCGGTGAGCGGGTTCATCGAGGCGCTGCTCCTGCCCGATGCGCGCGCCGAGGGCCTCACGCCCGACGACTTCGTCGCGGAGCTCGCGAACATCGTGTGCGGCAACGCGGTGCCGCTGATCCACGGCCGCAACGCCAGCCACGTGCTGTCGCCGCCGCAGCCCGGGCGCCCGGATGGACCGGCGCTCGCGACCGCCGTCGTCGAGCTCACCGGCGGCTGGGTCGCAGCGACGCTGCACGCAGCGCAGTGACCCGCTCGTCATCGCTCGCCTCGGCCTTGCGCCCGGGCGCCGCGAGGACATCGTCGTCCAGCTCGTGCCCGGGCTCGCCTGCCACCCCGACGATCACGATCTCGGCGCCTTCCTCGTCGAGCCGATCGGGCTCGCCCTCGGTGGTCCACACCGCGCGCTCGCGCGGCACGCGCTCGAACAGCACGATGTCGTTGCCCGAGTCGGGCACGCGCGCCTCGTCGGGCACATCGGGCTCGAGCACATCGAGCCGGTACGCGAGATGGATGTGGTCGTCGTGGCGGACCAGCGCGTACGCGCCCTGGCCGATCGGCCGCGCGCCCGGCTGATAGCGCTCGCCGCGCGTCTTGGTGGCGTACTCCTCCGCCTCGAGCACACCGGCGAGCACGCGCTGCAGCGTGCCCACGCGCTCGACCCGCGCCCACAGCCGCTCGCCGGCAGCCACCGGCATGCGCTTGCGGCCAACCCGGACCCGGCGATGCAGCCCGTGCGCGGTGCTGAGCACGAGGAAGAAGCTCTGCACGCCGGGGTCGGTCACCGACGCCGTGAGCGGCGCGTCGGCGGGCTGCACGCGCGGGCGGAAGAAGAAGCTGATGTCGCCGCGCTCGAGGACGTCGACCATGGCCTCACCATGCCGCGCCGGCACGCAGCGTCAACCGCGCGGAGCGATCCGGACTATCGCCGGCGCTCGGCGGTAGTAGTTGATCACGCCGCGCGGGAAGATCAGCCGATCGTTGCCGCCGACGGCAGATCAGGAATCGCTACAGCGAGCCGGCGAGCTCCTTGGCCGGCTTCACCTGCGCGTATGCCCCGTTCAGCGCGGAGAGGAACGAGCAATGCACATGATCGGCGGGAACCTTGGTATCGCCGAATGACAGTGCGCGGGTGGCACACGCGTCCTGGGCGAGAGCGCACTTGAATCCGAGGTCGGCCGCAGCGCGGGTGGTCGCGTCGACGCACATGTGGGTCATCATTCCGGCGATCACGAGATCCTGGATCCCCGCCTTGCGCAGCTGCTCGAGCAGCGCGGTCTCGCGGAAGCCGTTCGGGAAGTTCTTCTGCAGCACGGTCTCGCCGGGGGCGGGAGCGACGTTTCCGTGGATCCGGACGCCGTCGGTGTCGGGCAAGAAGAACGTGCTGCCCGGGCGCACTGAAATATGTTGCAGATGCACGACCGGCAGGCGCTTGTCGCGAAATGCCGCGAGCAACTCGGCCGCGCGCTGGCTCGCCGCATCGCTGCCCTCGAGCTCCATCTTGCCGCCCGGGAAGTAATCGTTCTGGATGTCGATGATGAGGAGGGCGCGCGTCATGAGTCTTTCCGGTGGAAGTAGGTGTCGGTGCCGTTGAGCCAGTCCTGGCGCGGCGGGTCGAACACGTCGACGTCGAGCGTGTCCGCGAGCGCCTCGGCGCGGTGGGGCACGTTGGACGGGATCACCAGGACCTCGCCGGCGCGGACGATGAGCTCCTGCGCGCCGTCCTCGCCGATCCAGAACTTGAGCGCGCCCTGCAGGATGTAGGTCAGCTGCTCGTTCTCGTGCGAGTGGCGCGGCACGATGCTGCCCTTCGCCAGGTAGACGTGCGCCAGCATCATGCGGTCACTGGTGATGACGCGGCGGTCGATCATGTCGGTGACCTTTTCCTTGGGCATGTCGTCCCAGCGGTGAAAGGAAACGCTCGCGGTCTTTGTCATGGCAGCTCCTTTGGGTCCATCAGAAGGTCGCGCCCATCAGCGCGCCGTCGATCTGCAGCGATACTCCATTGATGTAAGCGGCGCGCTCGGACATCAGAAATGCCACCGCGTCGGCCAGCTCCTCGGGCTTGCCGAACCGGCGCGCCGGGATCTCGGACTGCACGCGCTCCTCCCACGCCGCGCGCGTCGTGCCGTTCTGCTGCGCGCGGATCTCGTTGAGGTGGATCTGGCGGTCGCTGGCGAAGGACGACCCGGGGACAGGCGACTCGC
>DATIPJ010000471.1:0-10890 GCA_035472155.1 Kofleriaceae bacterium | reverse complement strand
CGAGCCCGCCGACGATCAGCACCGGCGCGCCGACATCGTCGCCCAGCCGCGTCGCCGAGTGCCCGCTGCGCGCGAACGCGAGCGCGGTCGTCAGCCGGCGGACCTGGAGCTGCGCGTCGACCTCCGAGACCTCGTCGATATCGCTGACCGGCGGCTGGCCGGGCGCGTTGCCGCCGACCGCGATCACGCGGCCATCGGTCAGCGAGGTCGCGGTGAGATCGACCCGCGCCATGTCGGGCACGTCGATGCGATCGACGCGCTGCTCGTCGACAACCTCCACGAACTTGGCGCCGTCGCTGCCCGCCGCGCCGCCGATCACCGCCACGCGCGGCGGCGACGTGCCGACCAGTGCCTGCACCGCGCGGTCGCGGGCCATCACGGTGCCGATCGTCTTCAGCTCGCCGCTGCTCGGATTGAAGCGCTCGACCTGGGTCACCGGCGCGTCGCCCGGCTGCGTGCCGGTGAAGCCTCCGATCAAGAGCGCCGCGCCCAGGTACGAGATGCCCAGCCCGCCGATCCGCGGCAGCGGCGCGACGTCGAGCGTCGCGAACTTGACGCTGCGCGAGAAGAACAGGTGCGGCGCGGGCAGCTCCGCGCCCGCCACGACCGGGAACGCGCAGGTGCGTCCGTAGGCGACCGCGCTCGCCCCGACGAAGCCCGACATGTGCAGCACCAGATCATCGCCGAACGGCACGTCGGGCACCTCGATCAGCTCGCCGCGCACGAAGCTCTGCGAGACCAGGTCGCGCTCGCTGCGGGCGTGCGCGATGGTGAGCACGATGTCGTCGAGCCCGCTCGCGGTGGCGTCGGGGTCGTCGGCGCTGGGCACGTCGATCACCGGGGCGACCACCGGCACGCTGGTGCTGCACGCGGCGAGCGCGAGCCCGGCGACCGCACTGGCGATCCGCGCTACGGCCACGGGTATACCGGTTTGAGCGTCCACGTCGACGGGCGGGAGCTCTGCGTGCTCGCCGCGGTCACCGGCAACACGATCGCGGTCGCGATCAGCGCGGCCGCCGCGGCCCACGTCCAGCGCGACTGGTACCAGTGCGTCGTCGGCGGAGGCGCCAGGAGCTCGCCCACCGCGGCGGCCAGCGGCGAGACATCGCTCGCCAGCGCCACCGTGCGGCGATCGCGCTCGCGGCCGTCGACGCCGACCAGCCGCGCGGTGCCCACGCCGGCGCGGATCTCGACCGCGACGAACGCCTTCGCGCCGACCGTGCGCGCCTGGATCAGCATGTCGTCGTCGGTCGGCGGCATCACCGCGGTGTTGCGCGCCACCACGCGCTGGTCATCGGCCAGCTCGATCCGCGTGCCCCACGGCGTGCGATCGGCACACGTCACGTAGACCCAGTGCGAGCCGACCAGCGGCTGCGCCGAGCCGGCCGCGCTCGCCGCCGCGCCATCGAGCAGCGCCGTGCACCCGGACGGAGCATCGATCGCCAGCGTCGCGCGCCTGCGGGTGGCGATCGCCTGGTGCACGCGCGCCAGCTCGCTCGCCACCCGCGGCGGAAACCGCGCTGGATCGAGGACGCGCACCGGATCGATCGTCACCGAGGTCACGAGCTCGTCCCAGTATGCGCTCGACTCGCCCTGCTGGAGCTTCACCAGCCCGCGGTACAGAAACAGGTCCGCGAGCTGGCTCTGCGTGAGCCCCGCGGCCCCCGTCCGGTCGGCCAGCGCGCGCGCCTCGTCGAGCGTGGCCCAGGCGTCGTCGTAGCGGAGCGCGTCGTACGCCTCGATCCCGCGCTTGATGATGCTCGCCGTCGCCGGCAGTGCGGTCGCCGATGGCGATCGGTCGATCACCGCCGCACCCGCGCGCCGCGCCGCCTCGTCGATCGGTGCGACCCGAGCGCCGGGCGCCCACACCACGACCACGTCGGCCGCCGGCGCGGCCCCCGCAGGCGATGGGCGCGCCGCACCGAGCGCGACGGCCGCGCCCGCGACGAGCAAGGGCAAAAGACGGGGCAAAGCGCACAGAGTTTCGGCCGGTCCGGAGCGGGGGTCAACCTCACGCTATAATGTTGGGGATGGCCCGTGCGCTGGGTCGCTACGAGCTCCTCCGACCCCTCGCGCGAGGCGGGATGGCCGACGTGTACCTCGCGCGTCGCCGCGCCGCGGGGGTCGAGAAGTGGCTCGTTGTCAAGCGCATGCGGCCCGAGCGCTCGGGCGACCCGCGCTTCCTCGATCTCTTCGTCCGCGAAGCGCGCCTGTCGATGAGCCTCGTGCACCAGAACATCGTCCCGGTGTTCGACTTCGGCCGCATCGACGACCAGGTCTTCCTCGCAATGGAGCGCGTCGAGGGCAAAGACCTGGGCTCGAGCCTCGCGCGCGCCGCCAGCCACCGCATGCCGCCGCTCCTCGCCGCGTTCGTCGCCGCCGAGTGCTGCCAGGCGCTCGACTACGCACACCAGCGCAAGAGCCCCGACGGTGTTGCGCTGGGCATCGTGCACCGCGACGTCACCCCGCGCAACGTGCTGCTCTCGTGGTCGGGCGAGGTCAAGCTCACCGACTTTGGCATCGCCGCCCTCGCGGGCGAGGCCACCGCGCGCCTGCTCGGCACGCCGCAGTACATGGCCCCCGAGCAAGCGCGCAGCGAGCCGATCGACCCGCGCGCCGACATCTACGCCGTGGGCCTGCTCCTGCGCGAGGCGCTCAGCGGCATCCGCCCGCGACCGGGCGCCGATCGCGAATCGATCCTCGACGCCGCCCGCCGCGGCGCCCTGCTCCCCTGGCCGGAGCTGGCGCTGGGTTCGGGCGACCACAGCCCCGACGCGCCGCATGCGCCGCATGAGCCAGCGTCCGCCGCCCTCGTCGCCATCGCCGACCGCGCCACCGCCAGCGCCGCGGGCGATCGCTATCCCGATGCGCGCTCGATGCTCGAGGACCTCGACCACTACATCGTGGGCGAGCGCGCGCGCCACAAGGCCGATTCGCCCGCGCGCCAGCTCGCCGTCTGGCTCGCCGCCCTCTGGGACGACGCGCGCGACGAGGCCGCCGCAGATGCCGCGATCGAAGGCGACCACCTGGTCAGCTTCCTCGACGACGGCGCGTTCGACGTCATCGGCACGGACACCGTGCGCTCGCTCGCCGCCACCGCCGCCGACGACGCGCACGCGGGCGCGGCGCCGGGCTCCGCCGCTGCTCCGAACGCGCCTCGCGCGCTCGACGGCTCGCCGCCGCCGATCGCCGCCGCACCGGCCCCGCTCCGGGCCGGCGATTCGGGCGGCCGCGCGACGAGGATCTCCTCCGCCAACACCACGGTCGCCGCGGGCTCGTTCGATGCGATCCCGGCCCCTGATCCCGACCGTCGCCCAGCCGCACCACCGCCGGTTCGCCGTCGCCGGGCGATCGTGCCGCTCACGCTCGTCGCGCTCGTGGGGGTCGCCGCCGCGACGATCGTCACCCTGGCAAGCAGCGGCCGCAGTCGCTCGAACGCCACCGACCCGACCACAACGCCGCCGCCCTCGTCGCTGCCCACCCGCACCACTCCCGCAACGCCGTCGATATCGATCGCCGAGCCACCGCCCGCCCCATCGCCCGCGCAGCCGACCGCACCACCAACGAGCTCCCATCGTCCGGTATCCGGACATTCGCCCCCCTCACCGCCAGCCGTGCCCAAGAGGCCGTCCCCGGCGACCACCGGGCGGTCCACGATCGCCCCGCCGACGTCGAGCGAGCGGGCCGCCGCAGGGCAACGCGTTGCCGAGGGCGCGCGCGCTCCGTCGTCCATCCCCGGCGACGCAGCCGCGCCTGCTGCTTGCCGCGTGCGCGTCAACTTCACGCCGTGGGCGTACTACACCGTCGATCACGATCCCGCCCGGCACGAGACCCCGGGAACGATCGACCTCGCACCCGGCGAGCACCATCTGCATGTGTGGAACCCCGAGCTGCACATCGAGCGCGACATCACGCTCACGGTGCCGGCGGATCGCGACACCATGAACTTCAGCGAGCCTCTCCAGCCAGCAGCGCTGCGATCCGAGCCTCCGAAGCCTTGAGCGCGTGGGCTCGGTGGCCTGGGCCGGGCGTCAGGGATGCAGGACCAGGGTCGTGACGCTCATCGGAGGTAGCGTCGCCGCGAACGCGTTGGTCTTCGTGATCGGCAGGTCGGCTTCGTGCGCCGGCGTCGCCGAGGCGGAGGTCAGCCGCCAGAGCTCGGCGCGGCCGAAGCGCACGCCATGGGCGATGCTGAGGCCCGCCGTGCGCGCCTGCGTCGAGCGATTGATCAGGACGATGGTCATGCGATCCCAGATGCCGTCGTCGAGAGCGGCGTAGACCGAGACCTGATCGATGTGGTCGCTGTCGGCGTGGATCGATGTATTCCCGAAGGCGCCGCCCGCCGTCCGAAACATGGCGAAGCCGGCCTTGATGAACGCGAGGTCATCGGCGAGTGGCCACAGCGTCGCGGCGAACACGCCCTCGCGTCCGAACACCCCGAGCACGTCGGCCTGGGCGATCGCGCCCGAGATATCGGCGCCGCCGCCGTAGTAGTACTCGCTGAACGCCAGCTGCATGCCCGGCGCGCGGCGGGCGATCTTGTCGCGCACGCGCGGAATGAGCGCGATCGGCCCGTGCGTCGAGTCCTTGGTGATCCACGACGACTCGCTGTACGTCGCGTCCCACAGCGATCGCGGCGACTGCACGCGCGCGGCGGCGACCGCGGCGCTCGCATCGGGGACGATCACGCGCTGGCCGCCGCCAGTGGCCTCGGGATACCAGTGCAGATCGAGCACGTCGACCGGCCGCGTGCCGGTCTGGGTGCCGTGCGCGGCGATCGCATCGAGCCAGGTATCGAGGAAGTCGCGGCTCGCGCCGTCCGGCGCACTCTGCAGGCTCACGTAGCCCGCCCAGCCGTAGCTGACGAAGCCGAACACCTTGGCCGCCGGCGCCACGCGCTTGATCGCATCGCCGTACTCGATGTTGCGCGCGATCAGCTCGGCGTAGGTCACCGGGCTGGGATGAATGCGCGGATGGGTCGCGCTCCACAGATCGGGCTCATTGTCGAGGTCGTAGAACACCGTGCGGCGCGTGTCGGTGCGCGCTCCGGGAAACTTGCCCTCGACGAATGCGACGAACTCGTCCTGGTAGACGTTGGCGTCGCCGGGATCGGGCGTCGTGGTGAACGCGGCGCCCTTGGTGGACTTCGAGACCTTGAAGCGCGTCTGCAGATAACTGGGTGTCTGGTTGACGTCGCCGCCGGGCGCCTTGTCGGCGGCGACATAGCCCTGGATCGGCACCGTCACGATCTGCGCGGCGCCATGGGCGTGGGCCTCGGCGACCGCGTCGGTCTCGGCCTTGCCGGGCGTGTCGCTCGCGCCGAGCAGCGCGTCGTTCTGGTTCAGATAGTCGGTCCCGGCATTCGATGCGTTGTTCTCCCAGTTGTAGGCGGTGAGGCGGTTGCCGCCCGAGCGACCGAGGGTGTAGAGCGCCGCGTCGTTCGCCCAGTCGGGCGCGTTCGTGCCGTAGATGAAGGGCGAGATCGGGTGCGCATCGCGCGCCGAGTCGATCGCAACGCGAACATCGGCTGCGCCCGGATCGTCGGGCGTGACCGGCGGCGGCGCGTCGACCACGGGGATGCTGGCGTCGGGGTCGCCGCCGCTCGCATCGGGAGTATCACCGTCGGGGCCGCGCGTATGGCAGCCGACGATGAGAACCACCGCCATGACCGAGGCCCGCATGAGGGCACCTGCAGCAATCGATATGCCATCACAGGCATTCGCAACTACGCAGTTTTCGTGAAGCGAAAAGGCGCCCACATGGAGATTTCGCGGCCCGCAGAGGGGGCGTCTCTCCACCAGGTCGTCCGACTCGTCCCACGGGCCTAGTCGACATGCCGCTCGGCGACGACCTCGGCGGTGGGGAGCTCGGCACCGGGTGCGCCGCGGCCGACGTAGATCGGCGCGTCGTCGGGGATCGCCTTCTCCCACACGGCGACGATCACGGTGGCCACGCAGTTGCCGACGACGTTCACGCAGGTGCGGCCCATGTCCATGAGGGCGTCGATGCCGAGCAGGAGCGCCACGCCCTCGGGCGGCAGGTGGAACGCGGTCAGCGCACCGGCGAGCACGACGAGCGCGGCGCGCGGCACGCCGGCCACGCCCTTGGTCGACAGCATGAGGACCAGCATGGCGCCGAGCTGCTCGCCCAGGCTCATGTCGACGCCGGCGGCCTGGGCGACAAACAGCACGGCGAGTGAGAGGTAGAGCGTCGAGCCATCGAGGTTGAACGCGTAGCCGGTCGGCACGACGAAGCCGACGATGCGACGCGGGATGCCGAGCTGCTCGAGGATCTGCATCGCGCGCGGCAGCGCGGCGTCCGACGATGCGGTGGTGAACGCGATGATCGCCGGCTCGCGAATGGCCTTGAGAAACGTCGGCATGTGCGTGCGGGTGAGGAGCTTGAGCGCCGCGAACAGGAGGACGAAGAACACGACCAGCGCGGCGTACAGCGCGAGGATGCACTTGAGCAGCGGCAGCAGCACCGACGTGCCGCTCGTGCCGAGGGTGACGGCGATCGCCGCGCCGACGCCGAACGGCGCAAAGCGCATCACGAAGCCGGTGACCTTGAACATCGTCTCGGCGCCGGCGTCGGCCAGGTCCTTGACCAGCTGCGCCTTGGAGCCCGCGGCCGAGACCGCCAGCCCGAGGAAGATGCTGAACACGACGATCTGCAGCACGTCGTTGCGCGACATCGCGTCCCACATCGAGACCGGGAACGCCTCGAGGATGAAGTCGGCGAAGCTCTTGGCCTTGGCGAGCTGGGCGACGGGCGCCGCGTCGTGCGCGAGCTCGATCCCAGCGCCGGGCTTGACCAGATTGGCCGCGGCCATGCCGATGAACAGCGCGGCGGTGGTCGCGAGCTCGAACCAGAGGATGGCCTTGACGCCGAGCCGGCCGACGACCTTGGCGCCCGTGCCGGCGATGCCGGCGACCAGCGTCGTCACCAGCAGCGGGCCGAGGATCATCTTGATCATGCGCAGGAACAGCTGGCTGATCGGCTTGAGCGACGTCGCCGCGCTCGGCCACAGCCAGCCGATCAGGCAGCCGAGCACGAGGCCGAGCAGGATCTGGTGGGTGAGCGTGAAGCGAAGACGGCCGGGGCGCTGCGGGGTGGTCATGCGGGTCCCTCGCGCCGGATGTTCGGCTGCGGCGCGCTTCACATCAAGGGGCAGGTCGCTCGACGAGCGCCGCGGCGCCGACCGGTCGGTTCACGAGCCGCTCACGGGGGCGGCGGGGGGCCGGCGCGCGGCGTGGGGCGCGACGATTCGCCGTCGAGGGCGACCGGCGTGGCGCCCGGGGGCAGCGCGATCCGGCCGTCGGCGCCGATCGAGCGCACCGGGGGCAGCGCGCCGATGACGCCCGTGATGAGTCGCGCGCCGCGCTTGAACGTCAGCCACGACCATGCCCAGTGGAACATCACGAGCAGCCGGTTGCGGAACCCGACGAGGGCCACGATGTGCACCACCCACCAGATCAGCCAGGCGAGCAGGCCGTGCCGCGCGAAGTGCTTGGTGACGATCACCGCCTCGGCGCGGCCGATCGTGGCCATGTTGCCCTTGTCGTGATAGCGGAACGCGGCGCGCGCCGGGCGCTTGCCGTCGGCGGCGCGGACCTCGGCCGCGATCAGGCGCGCGACGTGCCGCCCGCCCTGCAGCGCGCCCTGAGCGACGCCCGGGACCTGGCTGCCGTCGGGCATCACCATCTTCGCGAGGTCGCCGATCACGAACACCTCGGGGTGGCCCGGGATCGAGAGGTCGGGGCTCACCTCGACGCGCCCGCTCGCATCGCGCGGGGCGCCGAGGCTGGTGGCGAGCGACGATGCGCGCACGCCCGCGGCCCACAGCACCGTGCGCGCGCCGACGCGGTCCTCGCGGCCGTTGGCCAGCGCGGTCACGCCGCCGGCGTCGACGGCCGTGACCTTGGAATTGAGCCGCACCTCGACGTGGCGCTCCTCGAGCGAGCGCTGCGCCGCCGCCGAAAGCTTGGGCGGGTACGTCCCCAGGATGCGGTCGCGGCCCTCGAAGAGCAGCACGCGGACCTGCGTCGGATCGATCGTGCGGAAGTCGTGCGCGAGCGTCTGCAGCCCGATCTCGCCGAGCGCGCCCGCGAGCTCGACGCCGGTCGGCCCCGCGCCGACGACGGCGAACGTGAGCCACTCGCGCTGCGCCGCCGGGTCGGACTCGCGCTCGGCGGCCTCGTACGCGAGGAAGATGCGGCGGCGGATCTCGAGCGCGTCCTCGATCGACTTGAGCCCGGGCGCGAACGTCGCCCAGTCGTCGCGGCCGAAGTACGAGTGCGTCGCACCCGTGGCGACCACGAGATAGTCGTACTCGAGCGCGCCGTCGTCGAGCGCCACGCGGCGCTGCGCGACGTCGATCGAGCGCGCCGCCGCGAGCAGCACGCGCGCATTGTGCTGCCGCGTGAGCGCTGCGCGGATCGGATACGCGATGTCGCCCGGGTTGAGGGCCGCGGTGGCGACCTGATAGAGCAGCGGCTGGAACAGGTGGTGGTTGCGTCGATCGATCAGCGTCACGCTGACCGGCGCGTGGGCGAGCGCGCGCGCCGCGGCGAGACCGCCGAATCCACCACCGATGACCACGACGTGCGGAGTGCGCATGACCCTTGGATGCATGGATGTCCCGATCGGCTGCAGGATGCAAGCCCCGGGCGCGATCGGGTCCGTGAGGTCCGCAGACTACGCCAGCGCTACGCGCAGCGCCTCGACGACGCGGTCGACCTGCGCCGCCGTGAGATCCGGGTACATCGGCAACGAGATCATCTCATGGGCCGCGCGCTCGGCGACCGGGCAGCTGCCGAGCCCCTGGCCGAGGTGCGCATAGGCGCTCTGGAGGTGAATCGGCCGCGGATAGTGAATCGCGGTTGCGATGCCGGCCTTGCCGAGCGCATCGCGGACCGCGTCGCGCCGCGCGGCGGCCACCCGCACGACCATCAGGTGATACACGGGCGACGAGCCCGCGGGCTCTCCGACGAGCTTCACGCCCGGTACGTCGGCGAGTGCCTCGCGGTAGTGCGCCGCGAGCGCCTGGCGCGCGGCGTTGTTCTCGTCGAGCCGCGCCAGGCTGATCGACAGACACGCGCACTGCAGCGCATCGAGCCGCGCGTTGTAGCCGATGTCGACATGGTCGTGCCGCCCGGCCTGGCCGTGATCGCGCAGCCGCCGCACCCGCTCGGCGAGCTCGCCATCGCGCGTGGTGATCGCGCCGCCCTCGCCGAGCGCTCCGAGGTTCTTCGTCGGGTAGAAGCTGAACGCCGCGATCGCCGCGATCGAGCCCGCGCGCCAGCGCTCGCCGCCCGGGCCGACCCGCGTCGCGCCATGCGCCTGCGCTGCGTCCTCGAGGACGTGCAGCCCGTTGGCCGCCGCGAGCGCGCGCAGCGGCGCCATGTCGGCGACCTGGCCGAACAGATGCACCGGGATGATGCATCGCGTGCGCCGCGTGACCCGCCGCGCGACATCGGCCGGATCGAGCAAGAGCGTTGCATCGTCGACGTCGGCGAGCACCGGCGTCGCGCCCGCGTGGCTGATCGCTTCCGCCGTCGCGAAGAACGAGTTTGCCGCCGTGATCACCTCGTCGCCGCGGCCGACGCCGAGCGCGCGCAGTGCCAGCACGAGCGCATCGGTCCCCGTGCGGATCGCGATCGCATGCGGCGCGCCGCAGTAGCTCGCGAACGCGGCCTCGAACGCCGCAACCGGCGGCCCGCCGATGAACCCGCCCGAGTCGAGCAGCTGCTCGAACGCCGCCAGATACTCGGCCTTGCTCGGGCGCACCAGCGTCGCCAGATCGACGAACGGCACGGTCACAGCGCCACCCGCGCTCCCTGCTGCTCGAGCGAGCGCTGCGCCGCCTCGAGCATCCGCACGATCCGCACCCCGGCTGCCGCATCCGACGCCGACGGCGCGCCGTCGAGGCACGCCGCCGCGAACTCCGCCGCCATCACCGACAGCGCCTCGCGCCCGTCGAGCTTGGGCGAATGCACGTCGCCCGAGCGGTACTGCACGTTGAGCGCATACGCCGTCTCCTTGTCGATCGCCTTCACGTCGACCGAGCTCTCGTAGATCTTCACCGGCTCGACCGGCGACGTGTCGTCCCACACCAGCATCTTCTTGCTGCCCGCGATGATCGTGCGGCGCGTCTTCACGGGCGCCACCCAGTTCACGTGCACGTGCGCGAGCAGCCCGTCGTCGAACCCGACCGTCAGGTACGCGAGGTTCTCGTGCCGCCCGTAGTGCGACACGCCGATCGCCGAGATCCAGCGCGCCGTCGTGCCCACGGTCTGCGACAGCACATAATCCATGATCGTCAGATCGTGCGGCGCCAGGTCCCAGATCACATTGTAGTCGGGCTGAAACAGACCGAGGTTGATCCGCACCGAATCGAGGTACAGCACGCGCCCGAGCTCGCCGCGCGCGATCAGGTCGCGGATCTTGCGCACCGCCGAGGTGTACACGAACGTGTGGTCCACCATCAGCACGCGGCCCGCGCCCGCCGCGAGCGCCGCGAGCTCCTCGGCCTCGGCGACACTGGGCGCGAGCGGCTTCTCGACCACGACGTGCTTGCCCGCCTCGAGCGCCGCCTTCGCCAGCGCATGGTGCGTGAAGATCGGCGTCGCGATCGCCACCGCATCCACGCCGGGGTCGGCGATCACCGCCGCGGCATCCGCCACGCACTTGATGTGCGGCACGGCCGTCGCTGCTGCCTGCCGCCGCGTGGGCGACAGCTCGGCGATCGCGACCACGCGGGTGCGCGGGTCCGCCCCGAAGTTGCGCACCAGGTTCGGGCCCCAGTAGCCGTAGCCGATCACGCCGATGCGAAGAGGTGGCGCGGTCATGGCCGCCGACCGTCACATGCGGCGCGCACGCGGTCAAGCG
>DATIPJ010000470.1:0-1614 GCA_035472155.1 Kofleriaceae bacterium | reverse complement strand
TACGCGCCTCGCGCGAGTCGCGCGCCTCCGGCCGGTCGCCGAGCGCCGCGAGCGCCTTGCCGACCTCGGCGGCAGCCGCGGCCTCCTCGGCCATGTCCTCCGTGGTGCGCCCACCGGCGAACAGGCCGACCAGCGCGCGGCGCAACAGCACCGGCTCGAGGTCGCGCGCGATCGAGCCCTTGAAGCACAACGAGATCTCGCCGCGCTCCTCGGAGACGACCACGGCCACCGCGTCGGTATCCTCGGTGATGCCGAGCGCCGCCCGGTGCCGGGTGCCGAACTCGGGCCCGAGGTCGGTCGCGCGCGACAGCGGCAACAGCGCGCGGGCCAGCTCGATGCGGTGGTTCTTGCCGATGACCACCGCGCCGTCGTGCAGCTCGTTGTCCCGCGCCGGCACGAACAGCGACACCAGCAGCTGGCGCGACAGCACGGCGTCGATCCGGGTCGCGTCGTCGACGAACTCCTCGAGCGCCGCGTCGCGCTCGAACACGATGATCGCCCCGAGCCGCGCCCGGGCGATCTGCGCCGTGGCGGCGACCACCTCGTCGACGATCGCGCTGGTCTCCTGGCGGCGGCCGAACGGCAACACGTTCTGGCCGATCCGGCCGAGCGCGCGCCGGATGTCCTGCTGGAACACCACGATGATGAGGATGATGAAGTACGAGATGAAGTTATCGAGCAGCCACGACACGGTCGACAGCTCGAGCCGCTCGGCGATGAAGAACGCGGCGCCGACGAGCACGATGCCGACCACCATCTGCGCCGCGCGGGTGCCGCGGATGGTCAACAGCAGGCGATAGATCAGGTAATAGACCAGCGCGACGTCGACCACCGTGGTGGCGACGGAAGCGACGGTGAGCCCGTCGAGAAATTCATGGAGCGACGCGGTCACGGCGGCACGGAAAACGTGGGTCCAAACGTGGCGGCGGGCGCATGGTGCCGCGCGGCCGTCGCGCGGTGAGCCCTACTATTGGGTGTACAACGCGAGACCCGCTCTGAGCAATGCGACGTTGTGGACCCGGACCACATTTGCACCGGCCGCGATTGCGTCGAGGGTCGCGGTGACCGATGCAGCGTCCAGCGCGGGCAGGTCGTCATCCTGCACACCGAACGCGCGACGGACAAATCGCTTGCGGCTCGCCCCGATCACGACGGGTCGGCCCAGTCGGGCACCGAGGTCACCGCAGTGCCGGATCAGCGTGAGGTTGACATCGGGGTCAGCGCCCTTACCGAAACCCAGGCCGGGGTCGACCCATGCGCGCTCGCGCGCGGGGCTCGGCAAAGCGGCGAGCCGTTCGGCCAGCTCGTCGGCGACGATGCGCCAGTCGATCGCGGCGCCGCTCGCGCGCGCTTCGACCGAGAACACCTCCGCGATCGAACGCCCCCGGAGATGCCCCGCGATGTAGGTGGCTTCGCCGATCGCGCCGGGCATCTCCGGATCGAACAGACCGCCGGAGACATCGTTGACGATCGTCGCCCCGGCGTTCACGGCCGCGCGCGCGACACGCGCCTTGGTCGTGTCGATCGAAACGGTCGCCCCCGCAGCGGCGAGGCGCTCCACCACCGGCACCACGCGGCGAAGCTCCTCCTCGGCTGTGACCGGCGTCGCACGCG
>DATIPJ010000469.1:0-9100 GCA_035472155.1 Kofleriaceae bacterium | reverse complement strand
GCGTCGGCCGTGCGCGCCAGCTCGATCGAGTCGCGGATCGCCTGGCTGGGAGACACGCCCGCCCCCGTCGGTGACAGATCGAGGATGGAGAGCGGTGGGTTCATGGCGCTACCTTGTCGCGTACGCGGCGGGGCGTCGAGTCGCGCGAGCGGCTCGATCGCAGCGACAGCGGCGACCGCGTTATGTAGGATGCGGCAGCGCGATGAGTCGACCGAGCCGTACCGACCCGCTGCTCCTGGAGGTCACGAGGCGGATCCTGCGCGAGGTCGCCGATCCGCAGACCCGGCGCAGCAGGGCCGACGGCCGCGCGGCGGCGTGGCGCACCCTCGAGGACAACGGGCTCGCGCAAGCGTGGACCGCCGAGGCCTCGGGCGGTGCGGGCGCGAGCATCGCCGACGGCTTCGAGATTGCGACGCTCGCGGGCGAATTCGCGCTCGACGTGCCGCTGGTCGAGACGCTCCTCGCGGGCTGGCTGATCGCGGCCGCCGGTCTCTCGGCACCGGCGGGGAAGCTTGCCCCGATCGGTGCGGCGGCGGTGCTCGCGGGCAAGGCCGGCGGCGGCGTGGCGGTCGATGACCGCGATCGACTGCACGGGCGCGCAGCGGCGGTCCCGTTTGCGCGCGAGGTCGATCGGTTCGCGGTCGTCGCACAGCGAGGCGGTGAGCCATTCGTCGCGCTGGTCGACCGCGCGGCGTGCGCGATCCATCCGCGCAACAACCTGGCGGGCGAGCCGCGCGATACGGTGATCTTCGACGGCGCGGTGCCGAGCGCACTCGCAGTGGCGCCGGTGGGGCTCGACGAGCGCCTGCTGGCGATGGGCGCGGTGGCGCGCGCGTGTCAGATCGCCGGCGCCCTGCGCGGCATTCTCGATCGCACCGTGGCGTATGCCGGCGAGCGGGTCGCGTTCGATCGCCCGCTGGCGAAGTTCCAGGTGATCCAGCACGCGCTGGCCCGGCTCGCAGGCGAGACCGCGATCGCGCTGGCGTCTTCGGGCTCGGCGGCGGATGCGCTCGCCGCCGACGACGCGGATGCCGGCGGGCTGCTGCTCGAAGTCGCCAGCGCCAAGATCCGCGCGGGTGAGGCCGCGGCCGCCGGGGCTGCGATCGCGCACCAGGTGCACGGGGCGATCGGGTTCTCGACGGAGCACCCGCTGCATCTGTACACGCAGCGGCTGTGGGCGTGGCGCGATGACTTCGGCAGCGAGAGCGTGTGGGCGGTCCGGCTCGGCAGCCATGTCGCGGCGGCGGGCGCAGATGCCTTGTGGCCCCTGGTCGCGGCGCGGTGAGCGAGACCATGCCCGACGCCATCCATTTCGATCAGGTGCGGTTGCCCGAGGCGGCGCAGGCGCTGCGGCGCGAGGTGCGCGCGTTCCTCGCCGACGAGATCGCCGCGGGCACCTTCGATCCGCGGCGCAGCGTGGCCATGGCGGTGTTCGACCCCGCGTTCAGTCGCCGGGTCGGCGCGCGCGGCTGGATCGGCATGACCTGGCCGCGGCGCTACGGCGGCGCCGAGCGCAGCTTCCTCGAGCGCTACGTGGTCACCGAGGAGTTTCGTGTCGCCAATGCGCCCGTCGGCGTGCACTTCACCGCCGACCGCCAGAGCGGTCCGATGCTGCTGCGCTACGGCAGCGAGCGACTCAAGGCCGACATCCTGCCGCGGATCACGCGCGGCGAGTGCTGCTTCTGCATCGGCATGAGCGAGCCCGGCTCGGGGTCGGATCTGTTCGCGGCCCAGGCCCGCGCCACGCGCGCGAGCGGCGGCTGGCGCGTGAGCGGCACGAAGGTCTGGACGACCTCGGCCCACCGCGCCGACTACATGATCGGCCTGTTCCGGACCTCGCCGCGCACCGCCGAGGACCGCCGCCACGGGCTCACCCAGTTTCTCGTCGACATGCGCGCACCCGGCATCACCGTGAGCCCGATCAGCGACATGAGCGGACGCCGCGAGTTCGACGAGGTCGTGTTCGACGACGCCTTCGTCCCCGAGGACCACGCGCTGGGCGAGCTCGACCTGGCGTGGAAGCAAGCCACCAGCGAGCTGGCCTACGAGCGCAGCGGACCGGAGCGCTTCCTCGAGACCTCGTATCTGTTGTTCGAGCTGGTCCGCGTGCTCGGCCCGCGCCCCGATGTGCGCGGCGCCGAGGGCATCGGCCGGCTGGTCGCGCAGCTCCACGCGCTGCGCCGCATGTCGGTCTCCGTCGCCGGAATGCTGCAAGCCGGCAAGGAGCCGACGCTGGAGGGCTCGATCGTGAAGGACCTCGGAACCGCCTGGCAACAGACGCTGCCGCCGCGCGCGCGAGAGCTCGCCGCGCTGATCGATGCGGGCGATGCGGGCGATGCGGGCGATGCGGGCGACGCCGACCGGGCGCTGTTCGACACGCTGCTCGACTACGCCACCCTCGCGGCGCCCAAGCTCACGATCCAGGGCGGCACCACCGAGATCCTGCGCGGCATCATCGCGCGAGGCCTGGGGCTGCGATGATGGCCAACTTCACCGCGCTGCTGTCGCCGCGCTCGGTCGCCATCGTCGGCGCGTCGCCCGATCTGCGCATCTTCCGCGGCCGCACGCTCAAGGTCATGCTCGGCCACCGCTTCGAGGGCCGCATCTATCCGGTCAGCCGGAGCCACGACGAGGTGCAGGGCCTGCTCGCGTATCCGTCGGTCGCCGCCATCCCCGAGCCGGTCGACCTCGCGGTCCTCATCATCCCCGCCGAGTACGTCGCCGACGAGCTCGAGCGCTGCGGCGCCGCCGGTGTCAAGGCGGCCATGGTGCTGTCGTCGGGCTTCGCCGAGACCGGCACGCCCGCGGGCCAGGAGCTGCAGGCGCGCATCGTCGCGATCGCCCGGCGACACGGCATGACCCTGTGCGGCCCCAACGCCGAGGGCTACATCAACACCGCCGCGTCGCTGTGCCCGACGTTCAGCCCGGTCGTCGAGCGGCCGCGGATGCAGCTCGTCCCGCCGTGGCGCACCTCGGGCCACGTCGCCGTCGTCGCGCAGAGCGGCGGCATGGGCTTTGGCATGTTCGACCGCGGGCTGCCGCGCGAGGTGCCGTTCAGCTACGTCATCTCCACCGGCAACGAGGCCGCGATCGAGACCTTCGAGATCGTCGAGCACCTCCTCGACGAGGACAAGACCGACGTGTTCCTGCTCTTCCTCGAGAGCATTCGCAACCCGGCGAGCTTCGAGCGCGTGGCCGCCCGGGCCCTCGCCGCGGGCAAGCCGATCATCGTCGCCAAGATCGGTCGCAGCGAGGCCGGCACGCGCGCCTCGCTGCGCCACACCGGCTCGATCGCCGGCACCTACGCCGCGTACCAGGCCGCGTTCCGCCGCCACGGCATCATCGAAGCCGCCGACATCGACGAGATGGTCGACCTCGCCGCCGCGTTCTCGCTCCATCGCGACCGGCTGCCGGGCGGCAACCGCGTCGGTATCGGCACCGCCTCGGGCGGCGGTGGCGGCTGGCTCGCCGACGTCTGCGTCGACGCCGGGCTCTCGCTGCCGCTGCTCGATGCGAAGACCCGCGCGCTGCTCGATCAGACCATCCCGAGCTACGGCAGCTCTCAGAACCCGGTCGACGCCACGGCGCAGGCGATCGTCCAGGCCGGCTACAGCGAGCTCATGCGCCTGATCGCCGGCTCACCCGAGGTCGATTCCGTCATCATGGTCGTCTCGGCGCGCGTCGTCGCCAGCTTCGAGAAGGAGCAGCACGCCCTCACCGAGGTCGTGCGCCAGAGCGCCAAGCCGATCTTCCTCTGGTCGTACACGCTGCCGCACCCCGATACGTCGGCGCTGCTCAGCAAGTGCGGCTATCCGCTGTTCACCAGCATGCAGGGCTGTGCGCGCACGATCGCCGCCATGGCGCGCTACCGCGCGATCCGCGAGCGCCTCCTGAACAGCGCGCGCGCTCCTAGCGATTGACCGAGCTCATCGCCGCGGCCGGATAGCGCGTGCCTGCAGCGGCGCCCATCGGTGCGATCGCCTCGATCCGCGCGAGCTCGTCGGCGGTGAACGCGATGTCGCCCGCCGCGACGTTCTCCTCGAGGTACTTGCGGCGCTTGGTGCCCGGGATCGGGAGGACGTCGTCGCCGCGCGACAGCACCCAGGCGAGCGCGAGCTGGGCGGCGGTGACGCCCTTCTCGCGCGCGACCTGGGTCAGGTGCGCGACAAGGGCGCGGTTCTTGTCGAAGTTCTCGCCCTGGAACCTCGGGTTGTGGCGGCGGAAGTCGTCGTCGCCAAGGTCGTCGGGCTTCTGGAAGCGGCCGGTGAGGAACCCGCGCCCGAGCGGGCTGTACGCGACGAACGCGACGCCGAGCTCGCGGCACGCGGCGAGGACACCGTCCTCGGGATCGCGCGTCCACAGCGAGTACTCGGTCTGCAGCGCTGCGATCGGATGCACCTTGTAGGCGCGGCGCAGGGTCTCGGGCGCCGCCTCGGAGAGACCGAGGAACCGCACCTTGCCCGCGCGCACCAGGTCGGCCATCGCGCCAACGGTGTCCTCGATCGGCGTGGCCGGGTCGACGCGGTGCTGATAGTAGAGGTCGATCACGTCGACGCCCAGGCGCGACAGACTCGCGTCACACGCCGACTTCACGTACTCGGGCCGCCCGCTGACCGAGCGCTGCTGTCCATCGCGCACGATGCCGAACTTGGTCGCCAGGACCACGCGGTCGCGGCGACCGGCGAGCGCCTTGCCGACCAGTCGCTCGTTGGTGTGCGGGCCGTACATGTCGGCGGTGTCGAGCAGCGTCACGCCCAGCTCGATCGCGCGATGGATCGTCGCGATCGACTCGGTATCGTCGCCTGCGCCGTAGAACTCGGACATTCCCATGCAGCCCAGGCCGATCGCTCCGACGGTCGGGCCAGCCTTGCCAAGCTTGCGCGTTTTCATGCGCCGAAGGTGCCGCGGGAATGACGGCTTGACAAGCGCCGCGGTGCGCGGCGGTCCTCTGGGCTGTCACCGGGCGGTCACGCCGCGCGCGGATCGTCGAGGCCGCGCCCGCGCAGCAGCTGCAGCGCGAGCGGGATCGTCGACACGAGACCGACGGTGAGCAGCGTCCAGCCCACCGGCCGCCGGCGGTCGCGACCGAATCGATCGGACAACAGCAGCCCGGCGCCGAATCCGATCATGCCGCGCGTGGCGGCGATCATGACGACCTCGGGCAACGTGACGAGATGTTTTCGCATATGACCTCCTGTGCGTTGAATTGCAGGTCAAGTGCCACGCCGCCACAGAGCGCAGTGTCGCTGGCCGACCACTCACCGTCGAGCGCCGCGCCGTGCTTCGACGCACGGCGCGGCCTGAGCGATCCACCGGTATGCGCTGTGCATCAGTGTCGCGAGAAGTGACAAAGGAGTGATTGCCATGCACGTACGAGATGTGATGACCCAGCACCCCGCATGTTGCACACCGGACACTCCGATCGGAGATGTCGCGCGCATGATGGTCGACCACGACTGCGGCTCGATCCCCGTCGTGGCCGATCCGGCCAGCCGCGCTCCGATCGGCATCGTCACCGATCGAGACATCGTGACGCGCACGATCGCCGCCGGCATCGACCCCGCGCAGCTCACCGCGGGCGACTGCATGACCGCGCCGCCGATCACGATCACCGACGGCAGCACGCTGCGCGAGTGCGTCCAGCTCCTCGAGCTCAGCCGGATCCGTCGCGCGATCGTCGTCGACGATACGGGCGGCTGCATCGGCATCGTGGCGCAGGCCGACATCGCATGGCACGCGACGAAGCGCGAGACCGGCGACCTCGTGCGCGAGGTGTCGATGCCGTCCGAGCCCGCTTTCACGTCCTGACGGCGATCGCTTGCGCTGCGGCAAACTGCAGTGCAGCACAGCCAAGTGCCCGGTTCCTCGAGGACGATCGTTGAATCGGCGACAAAGAACGACGGGAAGCTGACAGGGCGGCGTCGATATGCGATGAGCGGCACAAGGAGTCACGCATGACCGACGCCGAGCGCTTTCGAGCCGAGCTGGTGGACTTCCTCGAGCGAGAGCTCCCCCAGAAGGTGGGCGAGCTGCCGCCGCCGACCGTGGACTACTGGGGCGGACGCAAGCCCGAGTTGCCGCACCCGCAATCGAAGCGCTACTGCGAGGTGATGGCCGAGCGCGGGCTGACCGCGCCCACATGGCCCAAGGAGTACGGCGGTGGCGGGCTCGATAAAGAGCAGGGCAAGGTCTTCCTGACCGAGCTGCGCCGCGTCGGGCTGCCGCTCCCCCTGGTGGGCTTCGGGCTCTCGATGATCGGCCCGACGCTGCTCCAGTTCGGCACCGAGGACCAGCGCCGCGAGCACCTGCCCAGGATCGTGCGCGGCGAGATCCGCTGGGCGCAGGGCTACTCGGAGCCCAACGCCGGCAGCGACCTGGCCTCGCTGCAGGCCTCGGCGCGGATCACCGGCGACGAGATCATCATCAATGGCCAGAAGATCTGGACCAGCTACGCCGACAAGGCCGACTGGATGTTCGGGATCTTTCGCTCCGACGCGGGCGGCAAGAAGCAGGAGGGCATCACGTTCCTCCTGCTCGACATGGCGCAGCCCGGCGTCGAGGTCCGCCCGATCAAGTTGATCAGCGGCGCGTCGCCGTTCTGCGAGACGTTCTTCACCGACGCGCGCGCGCGCACCAAGGACATCATCCACGGCGTGGGCAATGGCTGGACGGTGGCCAAGGCGCTGCTCGGGCACGAGCGCACGATGATCGGCGACGTGTTCGGTGCCGGGGCGGGCGCGCGCAACAAGCCCATCGCCGGCAATCCGCTCGCGGAGATGGCGCGCGAATACCTCGGCGAGCAGGGCGGCCGGATCGCCGATCCGGTGCTGCGCGACCGCGTCGTGCAGGTCACCATGGACGAGCGCTGCTTCGCGCTCACCACGCAACGCAGCGCGGATGCGATGAAGGCGGGGCACAAGCCCGGGCCCGAGTCGTCGATCTTCAAGATCTACGGGACCGAGCTCAACCAGCGCCGGCACGAGCTGATGCTCGCGCTGCGCGGGCCGCAGTGCCTGGGCTGGGAAGGCCCCGGCTTCGACGACAAGGAGCTCGTGCAGACCCGCGACTGGCTGCGATCGCGCGGCAATTCGATCGAGGGCGGCACGAGCGAGGTGCAGCTCAACATCATCGCCAAGCATGTGCTCGGCCTTCCCGACTAGCCGCATGACCGAATGGAAGGAGTAGCCCGATGCCGCTCGTATTGACCGAAGACCAGACCTTGCTCGCACGCACCGCGAGCGAGTTTGTCACTTCCAGTGCGCCCGTCGCGCGGCTGCGCAAGCTGCGCGACAGCCGCGACGAGCGCGGCTATTCGCTCGATCGCTACGCCAAGATGGCCGAGCTCGGGTGGACGGCGATCCCGTTCTCCGACCAGGACGGCGGGCTCGGCATGGGTCTGGCCGAGCTGGTGCTGGTGACCGAGGCGATGGGCCGCGGGCTCGCGCCCGAGCCGCTGATTCCATCGATCGCGCTCGCCGGCCGCGCGATCGCGCTCGGCGGCAGCGCGCAGCACAAGTCGCAATGGCTCACGCCGGCGATCGCGGGCGAAAAGGTCCTCGCGCTCGCGCACGCCGCGCCCCGCGGGCGGTTCGATCTGGCGCACGTTCCGTTTCGCGCGACGCAGGCGGCCGGCGGCTTGCGGTTGAGCGGGCAGGCCACGCAGGTCTGGGGCGGCCACCTCGCCGACGCCTACGTCGTCGTGGCGCGCACCGCAGGGCAGGATGGCGACCGCGATGGCATCTCGCTGTTCGTCGTGCCGGCCGGCGCGCGCGGCCTCGTGAGTGAGCGCCAGCAGCGCGTGGATTCACTCAACGCCGCACAGCTGACGCTCGAGGACGTCGAGGTCCGCGAGGCCGACGCGCTCGGCAAGCTCGGTGACGGATACGGCTTGCTATCGCGCGTGATCGACGAGGCCACGGTGGCGCTCACGGGCGAGATGCTCGGCGGCATGTCCGAGGCGCTCGAGCGCACGCTCGCCTACCTGCGCGAGCGCCGTCAGTTTGGCGTGGCGATCGGCAGCTTCCAGGGGCTCAAGCACCGCGCCGCCCGGCTCTACATCGAGCTCGAGCTGTCGCGCTCGGCCGTGATGGCGGCCGCGCGCGCGGTCGACGCCCAGGGCGCCGATGCCGCACAGCTGGTGTCGCTGGCCAAGGCGCGCCTGTCCGACGCGTACGTCGCGATCGCCAACGAAGCGGTGCAGATGCACGGCGGCATCGGTATGACCGACGAGCACGAGATCGGCTTCTTCATGAAGCGCGCGCGGGCCTGCGAGATGACGTTCGGCGACGCGGCGTATCACCGCGATCGGTTCGCGGCGCTCGCGGGCTACTGAATCACTGGACCACGCCGCACGCGGCACATATCGTCAGATCTCCGCTGGCAGTTCATCCTCCGGATTCTGCGCGGGCGTCAAGTAGAGAGTCTGAGTCCAGGCGTCGTCGCGCGGAGTGCCGCGCTCCGCTTCAGGTCAGCCGCCGGCGAGCGCGACGCGCGCGATCGCGGCGAAGTGACAGCCACACGCGATGATCACGAGTGCGTGAAATACCTCGTGATAACCGAACACCTCCGGCAGCGGATCCGGGCGCTGCGTCGTATAGACCACCGCGCCGAGCGTGTAGCAGGCACCGCCGATCCAGATCAGCCACAGCGACGAGGTGTCGAGCGCGCTCACGACGTCGGGGAGATAGGCGACGACGACCCAGCCGACCGCGACGTACATCGCTGCGGCGATCGCGCGCGGCGCGCGAGGCCAGAGCACGGCGCGCAGGATCCCGAGGCCGGCGCCCGTCCAGGCCAGCGCGAGCAAGCGCGGACCGACCGCACGGTCGAGCCCGAGCAAGCACAAGGGCGTATACGTCCCCGCGATGAACGCAAAGATCATCGCGTGATCGGCGCGGCGCCACCACGCGAGGCTGCGCGGGCTCCAGTCGACACGATGGTAGCTCGCGCTCACGCCGAACATCGCCGTGAGCAGGACGGCGTAGATGGCGGTCGCCGCCATCCCGCGCGCGCTTCCGGCGGCTGCAACCAGGGCCACACCGGCACACGCCGCCACGTAGAATGCGACTTGATGCGAGACCCCACGCAGTCGCGGCTTTGC